>DATEGR010000061.1:0-6717 GCA_035279985.1 Verrucomicrobiia bacterium | reverse complement strand
GAAATAGCAACAACTATCGGCAACTATCTTTCAAACGGATCACCGATCACACGGGCCGGCTTACGCCGTAATTCCACCCGGGTGTTCATTGGAGAACTTCACGATCAACACCGGGGCGCCCGGGTTGAACTGAGGCCCGCCCGGAAAAATACACGTGACCAGCGATGTGCCACTCTTTGACGGGTAGAGAGTGCATGGTTTGTCCCCATACTCGCCCATTGCCGCGCAACCGTTAACTTTGCGCCTGGCGTCCATCGTGCGCTTCGGCCACGCGAATTTCACCAGCGGATCGCTCTGTCCTCCAGGAATCAGCGCGGACCTGGGGGCAGGCTTGTTAGCCTGCCTGGCCGTTGCGAGGTCGGCGTCGAAACAGACAGTTCAATTGACTTCCACCGGCAACCCGAGAAACTGGCCATACCGGTCTGCGGCGGCGGCCACGGCCCGCTTCTCTGCTTGCTTCAGCGGTTTAAAACTGCTGACGGCGATGATGAAGGTCTTTTTATTCAACGTGCGTTTCCAGGTGCCGGCCACGCGGCCCTGGAGGATGAGGGTGGGTGAAAACACGCCGTTGCTGCCCGGAACAATTTTCTTCACATGCCGGGCTTCCAGCACCGCGCTGCGATCCTTGTAGCCGAGCAAATATTCGTCGAAACCCGGCAATAGTTGCGCTTCTGTCATCCCGGCCTCGAGAGCGGCGGCATCCGCCGGCATCCAGAAATCCGCGTTACCGATTCTTTCCCGACGCAACGCGAATGATGCCGCCTCCACTCCCGCACGCGCATCTGCACTCCGCAACCCCGACCACCCGGCAAAATCCGCCGGCAGCGCCGGGCCATGACTCGTAAAGTAACGCCGCGCCAGTTCGGCCAGCGCCACCGCGCGGTCCAGCTTCTTCGCGGGTGCAATCCATTCGTCCAGCAGCGCAAACGTCTGGGACCTGCCCGCGCGCGCGGCAAAAGTGATCAGACCCTCCTGGGCCAGCCGCCAGAGGATGTGATAGCCGCGCATTTTTGCGGTGGAAATCTTGTGGTTCTCCAGCAGTTCCATCATTTCTTCGCGCGGAAGTTGGCGGCCGCCCTGCAAGGCGCGGACGAACAGCTTTTCGCATCGGGCGAAAACCGCTGCGTCCAACTCCAGGTTACGCGCCCGGGCGGCGCTCCCGGCGATGATTCGCGGTGTCAACAATTCCAGCATCCACCGGACATCCGCCGCGGCGACGAAGTGCAACGTGCCACGCATCAGCCAGGTCCGGACGATCTTCCGTTCGGCGATGGCCTTTTCGACCACGGTCTCGGTGGCGTCGGGCAAGCGCAGGCCGATGGACCAGAGCGCGCCGGCATAATCCTGGGCCTGCAAGGCACCGAGTGCAGCGACCACTTGCTCCGGCCTCCGGTAAGCGGACGACGCAATCAACTGATTCGCCAGCCGGCACCGGCCGATGTCAGTCACAGTCATGCCCCAGCAGAAATTCAAGTTCCTCCGGCGCCCCTGCAATGGCCCGGTTCAACCACGAATGGGCGCGAATCAACACGAATCCGCTGAACCCGAAAAACGAAGCGCACCCGCCTCGAGCCGGATCAGTCATTGTATTCATCATGATAACGCACCCAATCCTGCGAAGCCTCCGGATTTTCGTCGCGGCCTTTGGCCGTCAGGTCGAGGAAATTGTAGGTGGTGTTCATCAAGTCAATCCCCCGCGCATAAGACGAGTAGGTGTGGTAAATCTCGCCGTGCTTGTCGCGGTAAAAGGCACTGACGCCTTCGCGTTCGTCCATGTCCATTTCCAATGGGGCATAATTGTAAATGGCCTCGCCACGCTTTCGTTGTTTCCGCGTGAAGGACACGTTGAAATCAAAATTGAAATCCGTGTCGAACGATGAAACCCACTTGAACTTCCAGCCCATGCGTTGCTGGAACGGTTCAATCTCCTTCCCGGGCGCGCGGGAAACGACGGCGAAAGCGGTGTCGCGTTGGCCAAGGTGAAGGTTCACGCCGTCGAAATGGTCGGCCCAGAACGAGCAATGAGGGCAGCCTTCACCCCAGGCCGGCCCGAACATGAAGTGGTAGAGAATGAGCTGGCTCCGGCCGCAGAACAAATCGGCGAGCGTTACTTTGCCGGTCGGCCCGTCAAAAACGTAGTCCTTTACAACTTTGACCCACGGCAGCTTGCGGCGTTGCCGGTTCAATTGGTCGCGCAGTTTCGAGAACTTCTTTTCTTCGACAAGGAGTCGCTTGCGGGCCACAAGCCAGTCCTTTTGCGAGACGACTTTGCGGCTCTCCATTCCGCGGACGGTTTTGATTTTTGGCATAATATTTTCCTTTGTTGGGAGGTCCCGCGACATGGCCGGAAGTTCAAGCGCAGCAGCAGTCTTTCGACGCGCCTTTCTCGTACTCGTCACGGCGGCGGAACCAGATTTCCGTCTCGTTGCGGCCTTTGGGAGCGCGGTCGAGCCACTGGTACATTCCCCAGAGACCATCCAGCCCGCGCGCATAGGTCGAATAGGTGTGGTAAACGACGCCGTCCTCGAGCACGAACGCGCTCATGCCCGGCCTCTCGCGTATGTAGGTGGCCGCGTCCGTTCCGCATCTGGCCGCGAACTGGGCGAGAGGGCTCTCCTCGCCATACTTTGAACTCCATGTCGCCTGGGAGGCTGCTTCGCGCCGGTAATTGTATTCGGCGCTCCCGGCACGCTGCTGTTTCTCGGTGACCTGCACGTTGAAATCGAAGTTGAAGTCGCTGTTGAACGAGGAGGCCCACGGAAAAGTCCACCCCATGCGCCGCTTGTAGGCCTGCAACTTGGCGAGCGGCGCGCGCGACACCGCCCAGAGCATCACGTCATGGCTGGCCAGGTGAACCGCCAACCCGTTGAAGCCGTCCGCGATGGCCGAGCAAGCCGGACACCCGGCCGTGTAGTCGGGCCCGAACATGAAGTGGTAGATGAGGATTTGCGAGCGCCCGCGGAAGAGGTCCGCCAGCGGGACCTTTCCCTCGTCGGTCTCGAATTGATACTCCTTGTCGATCCGAACCCACGGCAGCGCCTGCCGCTGGCGCGCGAGCTCGTCGCTGCGCCGGGTCAGTTCCTTCTCCGCCTTGAGCAGCTTGAGCCGGGCGGCGAGCCATACTTTTCGCGAAGCCACTTTGTGGCTTTTGATTCTGCGGACAGTTTTAACTTTTGGCATAAGGTTCTCCCCTGTCTCAGGCGACGATGTCAGTTTAGACGTTCAAACGGAATTTGCCACTTTGGTCGCCACAACCTGATTGCCGACAAATTTTCCGAGTTCATTGAGGCAACGAGTCCAGCCTTCTTCGTGCCGGTCGCGGCTTTCGACGGACGCAAATCTTTCGTGCGTCAAAATCAATTCCGTCTGCTTGCCGCGCGCTTTGAATTCCAGCGTCACGAGCATTTCGGGCGGCTCGACTTCGCCGTATTCATCGCCGCTGCCGTCCTTCTCAAATTGCCACGTGAAAACCAGCCGCTCCGGCGGTTTCACTTCGCGATAAACCCCGACGGTCGTGAAAAATTCGCCGTTGGCGCGCCGCACCTGAAGGCGATACTTGCCGCCGGTGCGCGCGTCCGCCTTCACTGATTGCAAAGACGATCCTTCGCACGCCGCCGCACCGAACCACTGCTTGAACTGGTTCACATCCGCCCACGCCTGGAAAACCAGTTCGCGCGGCGCGTCGAAGACGCGGGTGAGTTGAAGTTTGATGTTGTTTTCTTTGATGGTTGCTGTGGTATTCATTGTTTCTCCTTGGTTTGTAGTTGTTTCAAATACTCGTCCAAACGGTCAAAGCTCGTTTCCCAGAATTTCCGGTATTCCTCGATCCACGCCTGCGCCTGCTGCATCGGCTGGGCCTCCAATTTCAACCGATGCACGCGCCCGTCGCGCTTGCGGCGGACCAGTCCGGCGTTCTCCAGGACGCGCAAATGCTTGGAAACCGCCGGCAGCGACATCCGGTACGGCCTGGCCAGATCGGTCACGCAACGGTCGCCGCCCGCGAGGTGTTCGAGGATGCGGCGGCGCGTCGGGTCGGCCAGCGCGCCGAACGTGCGATCCAACAATCGTGGCGAACATTTAACCATATGGTTAAATATTAACGCAAAATAAATCCGGTGCAAGAAAAATTTTCGGGAATTTTTGGGGAGAAAGGATTACGCCTTCGGCGGCCACTCCACGCCGGCGAGTTCCCCGGGTAATTGCGTCGGGTCAACCGGATAGATCAGCTTCAGGTCGGGCTTGTTCTTCGCGCCGGGCAGTAATTCCGTTTCCTCCGGCGCCCCGATGATCAGCCAGAGTACTTCGGCGTCCGTATCGTTGAATACCTGGCGCAACTGGTCCGGCCCGACCAGCACGCCGCCGTAGCGCGGCACGGTCAACGTCTCGTTGCCGACACGCATCCGGCCCGTGCCTTCAAGGACAAAATAGAATTCTTCCGCGCGGATGTGTTTGTGCAGTGTGTTGGCACTCTTGGGTGGCAACCGCCACAACCGCGCGCCGAGATTCTCGCTCCCGGTGCGCTCCAGATAATCCGCGTTCGGTATTTTCATGAGGTTCGAGGGCCGCCAGGAGAGGTCTGCCGTCTGGATGAGAAGATATCCGTCTATCGCTTTCACGGAATCACTCATAACTCATCGCTCCCTGGCCGGCAAGAGACCGGAACCGCAAATGGACGCCCGGCCTTTGCCATTGGCGTGAAAGCCTGCTTTATGAAGAAGGTCTGAAACAAACCGCAGTTTGGCGGGACTTTTCTTCCCCGCCCGCCTTGCGCGGAGTTCGGAGTTCAGAGTCCTGAGTTCAATCATTCACCATTTTTCACCAGGCGCGCGGGTTCGGGATTGATCGGGATTGATCGCTTGACGGTCAAAAGGGTTTCTGCGACTGCTCTGCCCGGCCGGCGTTGAATGAACATGACAATTCGAGCCATCAAAAAACGGAAGCCTTTGGCGGTCCAGTCCCGCGTGTCCAAGCTGGCGCGCGTCGAGTTTGAGCGGCAACCTTACCCCGTCTTGCTGAAGGAGCCGGCGCAATTCTGGGACGAGGTGTTCATCGCCAACGAAGCCTATGTGCTGGGCGAGGTGACGCATCCGCGCATCCGGCGCAAACTGGCCTATGACGCCGCCGCGCACCGGCTGTTTCTGGAATACATCGAGGGCGATACGTTGGCTGACCTGGTGCGCCAGGGCATCACGCTCAAGGATCCCGGACGCACGCATCGCCTCCTGCAAAGCGTGGCCGAAACAGTGGCGGATATGCACGCGGGCATCTTCTGCGGGCGACCCATCGTCCACAATGATTTGAAGAGCCGGAACGTCCTGGTGCCCGTGGCCGCGCCCGGGGAAACGCGGCTGATTGATTTTTCCCACTCGTTCTTCGAGGGGAATCTGCCGCCCTTCATCACAGACAAAAAACAAAATCCGGCGGGCACGGCCCAATACTCGGCCCCGGAGAAGTGGGAGGGGGATTTCACGCAAGGCTTTAAAGGCGATGTTTTCGCCTTTGGTGTCACGGCCTATCACGCGTGCACGGGAAAATATCCGTTTGACGGCACCCTGGCGCAAATCGAGCGGGCGATCCGGGAGGGGACGCCGCCTTCCCCGCTAAAACCGGGGCACAACCTGCTCCGCAACACCGTAATCATCATCATGGCGTGCCTGGAGAAAAACCCCGACCACCGGCCGTCCATGGAACAGGTTGCCCAGGTCTATGCCGATTCCGCTTCCTTGATTAAGTAAGACGCGGGTCAAACCAAATTCTGAGAAAGATTTTCAGAATGAGGCGGTGCAGCGGCTCTGCCTTACCATTGATGTGTCAGGGCGCCGCCCATACTTCAGCTTCCTGAGCTGTCAGCCTGGGATGGGCTTCGTTCACTTCGTCGCGGATTCCGCGGGCGAGGCAGATTTGACGTCATTCACCGTCGCCTCGGGCCAACCATCTGCATTCCAGCGAAGCGGCATTATCGCGAGCGTCGCCCTGCCATCCATCCGAAGGTCACCCTCGAAGTCCGAGGTGAACCAACTCTTTCCCAGGGCGTTCAAAGTCCCCGCATGTCCCGGGCCGATCAGCGGACCGAGCGCCTTACCGGGTCAAACGCACTTCAAACCGGTAAGGGTAGGGCTTGGCCTGGTCGCGCGCCAACTCGGTAAGCTTTTGGTCCAGTCGGGTGAAATCCCTGGCGAGTGCGACGGCATCGGGATTCGTGTCGTTGAACTGTGAGCTGACCTGGCCCCCCATCCACAATTTGTCCCGGGCATCGACCAATTCCTTTACCGCATCGGACTGTGCATCCCATGGGCCGCCCGGCACCCAACCATCTGCGGTGGCAGATGAAATATTCACCCCATCAGCCAGTTGTTTCGCATCGTAAGTGCCGAGTAACCGTCCTTCGGCCCGGACGGTATAACGCCCTGCGGCGAGTCCTTGCACGGCCAACTGGTAGCGGTTCAATGTGTCTGGAACGGGAACAAACCGATACTGCAATGCGCTCAGTATGCCGAGATTCATGGGCAACCCGGCGTCTTTTCGCACGAACGTCACCCCGTCGGGCAGTTTCTTGATGTCGGTGATTTTGCAGCCGTGGGTCTGGATCACGTTCTCCGCCGCGGCATCCACGTCCGCATCGGAAACTTCGGCCTCCGCACCCAGACCTTTCAACATCGCCCACGCCATGGCCAGCTGGCCGAGGTCGTTCAAATGCACGCCGTCTTCCACATGAAG
>DATEGR010000060.1:0-18921 GCA_035279985.1 Verrucomicrobiia bacterium | reverse complement strand
ATCGTTGGCAACAAATAAATAGGCATTAGGCGCACTGGCCAACGATGAAGCCGCTTGGTTTCGGATTAACTCAAAACCAACCTCATCTCGTGGGTCACGATTTGGCCAACGCTGAAAATTCGGGTCGTAATAGCGGTAGAGATAATAATACAAACCTGCGCTGCTATTCCACTCCTTACTGGAGAATCTGTACACATTAAGACTGGCTAGAGGCCCACTTAATGAAAGCGTGTTCCCATACGGGTCATACAAATATTTCGCGGCAATAATTTGGTTGGTGTAAATCAACATGGTGACATTGCCATTGCCATCAGCATGATAATAGGCCGTCGTCGGGCTGCCAGGAATTTCCTGCCCATAATCCGTCCGCGCCAGTAATCCGCCAATCCCACCAGCCCCCCGCAACGTCCCACTCAAATCATTGCCCCGCGTGTAATTAACCAGCGGATTGTTGCTCGCATCCCGCTCTTGAATCACCACGTTACCGTCGTAAATGAAATGGGTTTCGTTCGTTTCAACCCAAGCGCCGCTTTGCCACGCATAGTCTCTTTCAATTCTGCGCCGTAATTTCCCGTCATACACGATACTGTTGCTCCACGAATTCGCCGCCCAACCGCCCATCAACTGGTTCTCATCGTCGTAAGCGAAATTCCGGGTGCCGTCATTGGTCAAGTTGCCGTTTGCGTCATAGTAATAAGAAATATTGGTCTGTAAATTCACCGTCACGCTGTTGGTATTTACCCTGCCATAGCTGTCCTTGGCGATGGCGGTGAAGGTGTTGCTGCCGCTAACCCACGGCTGATTGGTGCTGGCGAAGGTGCTATCTGCATACAAAAATGCATTGGAGGTATTTACTGTCACGTTCGTCGCTGGAGTGGTAGTCGTACCGGCCACCGTGAGGGGACCACCGTTGGTTATAGTGGTCAGTTCATTCAAATTGTTCACGCTGAAGGCTCCGAGCAAACCGTTGTTCGTCCGATAGTTCAAGTTTCCCGCACCATCATACGTGTAGCCAAGTTGTTCTTGCCAGCGGTTGGTCATCCCGCCCGTTTCCTTGCCGATGGCCGATGTCAGCTCACCTTCGTTGTCGTAGGCATATTTAGTTCGATGTTTTCCCCATCGGCTATGGCATGAACGAGTCAAATGGTTAACGCCTCGATGCCCTTTGCGGGATGTTGTTGTCTGTTTGCTCACGATAGTTTGTTTATCCCATGGCAAATCAGGTTTTGGATGCCTCCCAACAGCCCCCGAGGGGGCTGTTGGGCACACCGCACTCCTTCTACGCCTGCGCGTAGGTCCATTCAAGCATTTTTCTGGTGGCGAAAAATGTTCCGGGCGCTAACCGAAGCGGCTCAGGGTGTCCGACTGGAAGGGCAGCTTGACATTCGGCAACAAGTCTTCGACACGTTTGATCAACTCGCCGATCGGATGTCGTTGCGCCGCGTGCCGAAGATCCTGGGCCGTCAGATGGATATATATTTGGGTGCTGGTGATCTGCCGATGTCCCAGCAAATCTCTCACCGTCACCAAACCCACCCCGGCCTTGATCAGATGCGTAGCAAACGTATGCCGCAGTTGATGCGGCGAGACCCGCTTCTCGATCCGGGCTTTGCGACCGGTCGTGCGCACGCGTTCGTAAATGGCGTTCCGTGTCAGGGCACCACCCTCACGGCTCCGGAAGAATGACTCCGTCGTTTTTGCCGGGCCGCGGGCGATGCGATATTGTTTCAGGATGTGGACCACTTCTTCGTTGAGCGGCACAGTTCGCTCGTGCCCGCCTTTGCCGATGACATGGATCGTGTGTTCCTGCCAGTCAATGTCTTGCTCGGTCAACCCGGCGCATTCACTGGCCCGGATGCCGGTGCCATAGAGGATCGTCATGATGGCACGATCCCTCAACCCCACCACCGTGTTGGTTTTCGGTCGTTCAATCAACCGTCTCACTTCCTCTTCGTTCAGAGTTGAGGGGAGTTTGCGGCGAGCCGCTCTGACTTTCGGGAAGTTGGCCAGGGGGTTGTCACGCGGTTCCAGGTGTCCCATCGCCACGATGGCACGATAGAAGTTGCGCAGCACCGTCACTTGGCGATTAATGGCCGAGGCGCCGTTGTCGCGTTCCCGGCGCAGATAATCCAAATACTCCAGCACGTCCCGGGCGGTGATTTGCTCGGGCCCTCGACCGGCTAAACGCCAGCGCACATACTCGCGAAACCCTTTCAGGGTGGCTTGGTAGGCGTCGATGCTGGTGGACCGCAGGCCGCGGGCCGTGCAGTGTGTTTGCAGATACAGCGTCATCCAGTAATCCCATTTCATTTTACACCTCCCGGTTTTTTGCTCAGAAGTTTTACCGCGTTCTCGCGCCGGCCCGGCAGTCCATGCAGATACACCCCGGTCTCTTGGGCGGAGCGGTGGCCCATCAGCGAAGCAATCACCGCCAGGTCCACACCCCGGTCCATCAAGTGCGTGGCGAAACTGTGCCGCAGGGTCTTGGCCGTGACCGTCTGCGCCAATCCCGCTGCCAGCGTGGCCGCCTGCACCACGGCGCAAACATCTTTGGAGGCAAAGCGTGTCTGCTTCTTTTCGGTTCGGATCAAGGCGCCGCGCCGGCTTTTGCGCTCAGCCAGAAAAGCCAGCAGCACAGTCCAGACCGCATCTGGAACCGGAATGCGTCGCGCGCGATCTCCTTTGCCATGACGCACCACGATCTCTTGCCGCTCCACGTCCACATCCGTCACATTTAACTGGCAAAGTTCCGCAGTCCTTAAACCGCAGCCATACAGCAGCAAAATCACCAAGCGATCCCGGCGCTGCAACCGGGTGTGGCTCGGACAGGCGGCAACCAGGCGGCGGGCTTCTTCCATGCTCAGGAACTTGGGCATGACCGCCCGCACTGAATCTTGCAGGCTGAAACCGTCGAGCACGTTGCGGTCGGCGCGGCCGCTTCGCCAGGCGTACTCCAACAGTCCCCGCAGATGCGAAAGATCCTTGTTCAGTGACTGGGCCGAATAGCCTTCCTCCCGTTGCTGGTTTACCCAGCCCATGTAATCTTCCAAAGACAACTTCCATAACGGCACCGATGGACGCTTCTGTTCCAGCGCCCTCACAGCCCGTTTGAGCGTGCAGCGCATGTCCACTATGCTCCGATGAGCCAAACGTCGCACCGTCCTTTGGTAGTCCAGGTAGCCTTCAATCAACGGATCCAAAACAATCGTTTTCATGCTGCGCTCCCTTCCAGTGCCTCCGGCAATCCCAGATAATCATTGATGGGATGCTTCTGGATGGCTCGTGCCCGTTCCGGATCGGCAATCTGTAAATAGCGCGTGGTCGAGACCACCGTGGCGTGTCCCAGCAGCTGTTGCACCTCCGGCAGACTTACTCCGTTCTCCAGCAGATCGGATGCACACGTATGACGAAATTGATGCAGGCTGACCAGGGGCACTTCCGCTTTCCTGGCCAGACGATGAACCATCAATCCCAGATGCTCTGAACTCATCCGATGACCAGTGCGGTTCAAAAACAGAGCTGGCTCACAACTCACTCCCCGCTTCTCCAACAGGTTCTGGCGCAGCGGCAGGTAGGCTTCCAGACAGCGCCAGATGCCCTCAGATACTGGCACGCTCCGCTCCCGACCAGTCTTGCGACCGTCAATCTGAAGAATCCCTTCCTCCCGTTTCCAGTGCTCCACATCCAATCGTTCCAACTCCCCGCGCCGCAAGCCCGTGCCATAGAGCAGGGCCAGGACGGCAAGCGACAAGTGCTGCTGGTAAACATTGCGGTTCTGACTCGTCGCGTCCCAAATCTTTTTCAGATGCTCCTTGCCAATCCGTCTGGGCATTCGGCCCCGCCAATCCAGACGCGGTCCTCTGATCCACCGCATCGGGTTCTTCCGCCACACTCCTTCCTGCACCAGATACTCACCAAGGCACCGCATCTTGCTGGTCACACTGGCCACCGTGGTCTTGGCGTGAAACCGGGTCCGGCTGCGGATATACTCAATGAGCATCAGCCCATCGACTTCCTCCAGGTTCGGCTTGGGTCGCCGCCGCTTCAGCCAGCAGCCCCAATGATCCAACTCGTGTCGCAGGCCTATCAGCGTCGTCTCCCTCAAACCCCGGGACTCACACCATTTAATATAACCATCCACCAGCCCATCCCATCGCTTCATACGTTTTGCCCTTTCTTGTGGCCCATGCTTCGGGACGGGCCGTTCCGCCCACAAGTGCATTTTGCGATACGATATGACTCCCCATATGACGCCCTGGCAGATGGAAAAACTCCCTGAGTTGAACTAAAAAGCCAATTTTACAGCGAAGTGCAGGCGGTCTGGCACAGGCTGACGAACGTCTCCTCCGCGAGCGTCAGCCGTTTGCCGCGCTGGTGAAGAATACCCCAGCGTCGCTGCAACTTTCGCCGGCCCAGAGGCAGGGCGACGATCGAGCGTTCCTCAATTTCCTTCCGCGCAATCCACGGGGCAAGGATGCTCACGCCCAGGCCGAGCTTCACGAGTTCCTTGATGGCTTCCATGGTGCCCAGTTCGATGATGGTGTTCAAGACCATGTCCTCGTGCCGGAAATAGTCTTCAATCAATCGGAACGTCAGGCTTTTCTTCTGGTAGAGGATGTAATTCTGGCGTGGAATCTCCCCGCGTTCGACGCGGCCGGCCTGGGCCCAGGGATGCATTGCCCCCACGATAAATTGCAGTTCGTCCGTGAACAGCAGGTGGAAATCCAGTTGCGGTTCCCGCTCGGGCTCCAGAGTGAGCGCCAGATCAATTCTATGGCGCGACAGTGAAGCCACCAGCTCCGGCGTGTCGCCCGGTTCGATGGCGATGGCGTGTTCGGGAAAGCTTTCTTTGAATTCCCGCAGCACCGGCGGCAGGATGTACTGGCAGGCGGTCGTGCTCACACCCAGCCGCAAGCGGCCGCGGCCCCATTTGCCGAGGTGGCCGAGCGACTCCCGGGCACCTTCCATTTCCTGTAAAATTTTCGCGGCATGATGCAGGAGTTGTTCGCCCGCCTGAGTCAGCACGATTTTTTTACCCAGCTTGTGCAAAAGGCGACAGCCGACATCGCATTCCAGGGTCTTCATTGAGTGGCTGATGGCCGATTGGGTGAGATGCAGTTCGCGCGCGGTTTGCGTAAAACTGCCCGTGCGTGCCAGGACACAGAACGCCCGAAGCTGCCTGCTGTCGAGGGGTGAGTTCATCCATGAATCCCATTCATCATTGCCATGCAAATTATGCGGAGCATTCATCGCGCCAGAAATGACGGCTGGCACAGACATGGCTCAAGGTGATGGTGGCGGCGGAAATTGCCGTTTTGTGATAAAAAAAATACAGACCATCAACCTGGTTCCGCAACGCGCCGGATTACGGCTGGGTTTTGTGCCACTGACGGATTGTGCGCCGCTGGTTTTGGCCTATGAACTCGGTTTGTTTCGCAAATACGGCGTCAAGGTTCTGCTCAGCCGCGAATTGGGCTGGGCCACCATCCGCGATAAGGTCATTTATCGCGAACTGGATGCGGCCCACGCCGTCGCCGGCATGCCGTTTGCCGCCACGCTCGGTCTCCGTTCCATCCGGTGTGATTGTTTGACGGCGCTCGTGCTGAATCTGCACGGCAATGCCCTTACGCTCTCGAATGAGCTCTGGAAGCGCGGCGTCCGCGACGGCGCTTCGCTGCGGGAGGAAATTGTCCGGTCCCGCGGTGAACGAATGTTCACCTTCGGCGTCGTTTATCCGTTTTCCTCACACAATTTTCTGCTGCGCGACTGGCTGGCGGCGGCGGGCATCAATCCGGAACGCGACGTGCGGATTGTTGTCGTGCCGCCGCCGCAGATGGTGGCGAATCTCAAGGCTGGCCATCTCGACGGCTTCTGCGCGGGCGAACCCTGGAATTCCGTGGCGGTGCAATCGCGAGCCGGCTGGTGCGTCGCCACCAGTGCCGAATTGGATCCCGGCCATCCGGAAAAGGTCCTGATGGTGCGGCAGGAATTTGCCGAAAAACGCGCCGCCGAACATCTGGCACTGGTTGCCGCACTGCTGGAGGCCTGCAAATTTTGCGCCGCCCCGGAAAACCACGACGAAATCATCGCGACCCTCGCCCGGCCGGAATATGTCGACGTGCCGGCCGTCCTCCTGCGACGCGGATTTAACGGCGGATTTGATTTCGGCCACGGTCGCATCCGGGTCGTACCGGACTTCACCGTCTTTTACGGCAACGATGCCAACGAGCCTTCCGGCGACAAGGCGGCGTGGGTGCTTCAACATCTTCGTGATCACAGCCTGTGCCGGGAGCCGGTCAGGCTCGATTTTGCGCTTGGCCGGAATGTGTTCCGCCCCGATATCTTCGAACAGGCGTTGCGCTTGTGCCGGACGGTTGTCGGCAAAGGCCAGGGGGCGCCGCAACCGGAATCTGCTCCCGGAACGCCGACGGCGGACCGGGCCGGTGATTTTTTTATTCCCCGCGCCGCGCTGGCCGGGGTGGGAGGAACATGAATTCTGTTTTCAACCAACACAACCCATTATCCCAAAACCTATGGACTACGTTAAACCCATCGAAGTCGTAAAAACCATGCTCAACGTTGGTGACGCCAAGACCGGCTTGTCCATCAAAGACCTGCTGCTCCGCGGCTTTCTTTCCGGGGCGCTGCTGGGTTTTGCCACCAGCCTGGCCATCACCGCCACGGTGCAGACCGGCTCACCCATTGTCGGGGCGCTGATCTTTCCCGTTGGCTTTGCCATGATTGTGCTGCTCGGCCTGGAGCTGGTCACGGGCAGTTTTGCCGTGGTGATGCTGGCCGGTGTGGACGGCCGCCGGGCCTGGCCACGCGTGTTCGCCAACCTCGGCTGGGTTTTCCTCGGCAACCTGATCGGCAGTGTCATCTACGGCGCCTTGTTGTACGTCACGTTGACGGACATGGGTACCGAGGTGCCGACGGGGGTGGCAGCGAAACTTGCCGCCATCGCCGAGGCCAAAACCATTGCCTACGCCGCGCACGGTTACGCCGGCTGGGTGACGGTTTTCGTGAAAGCCATTCTCTGCAACTGGATGGTCTGCCTCGGCGTGGTCATGGGGCTGACCTCGCAGTCCACACTGGGCAAGATTGCAGGCGCCTGGCTGCCGATTCTCACGTTCTTCGGCCAGGGTTTTGAACACTCGGTGGTCAACATGTTCATTATTCCCACCGGTATGATGCTGGGCGCGAAAGTGAGCATGAGCGATTGGTGGTTCTGGAATGAGATCCCGGTCACCCTGGGCAATCTGGTCGGTGGATTGCTTTTTACCGGCCTGTTCCTCTATTGGACTTATTCGCCCGCCCGGGAAAAAACCGAAGTGGCCGCCGTTGCGGCGCCGGAGGAATTGGTTCAGGCCTGAACCATTTCAATGACGATTTTTAAAATGGAATCTCACGCCAGGGACGCGAAGGGCGCAAAGTTTTTTGGAAAAACAAATTCCATTGCGTCCATTGCGCCCTTTGCTTGCGGCAAGAATTTTTAACATGAATCCAAAATCCAATTCCCGTTTTTCCACCCGTCGGCAATTCCTGAAAACCGCCGTCAAGGGCGCGATGGCGGGGGCGGCGCTGGGTTCCCTCCGCGGGCTGCCATTGCTGGCCGCCGGCGTGGAAAAACCCGTGCTCAAATTCGGCTTCATCAAGCTGACCGACTGCGCCCCACTGGTGATAGCCAGGGAGAACGGTTATTTCGAAGACGAAGGGCTGTCCGTTTCACTCGAGGCGCAGGCGAACTGGAAAATCCTGCTCGACCGCGTGATCAGCGGTGAGCTGGACGGAGCGCACATGCTCGCCGGCCAGCCGATTGCCGCCACCATCGGCATCGGCACCAAAGCCAACATCATCACCCCGTTCAGCATGGATTTGAACGGCAACGGCATCACGGTTTCCAACGCCATCTGGAAGCAAATGCAGGAGGCGGAGCCGAAGTTGAACCAGCCGCATCCGCCGCACCCCATTTCCGCCAAAGCCCTGGTGCCCATCGTGCAGAAATACAAAGACGCGGGAGTGCCGCTGAAATTCGGCATGGTGTTTCCCGTTTCCACGCACAATTACTACCTGCGTTACTGGCTGGCGGCCGCCGGTATCAGCCCGGGTTATTACCTCAATGGCGACACCACCGGCACCACCAACGCGGACGTTTTGCTCTCGGTCACGCCGCCGCCGCAGATGCCCGCGACCCTGGCGCAGGGAACCATCCAGGGTTATTGCGTGGGCGAACCATGGAACGAGCAGGCGGTCTTCAAAGGCATCGGCGTGCCGGTCATCACCGATTACGAAATCTGGAGGAACAATCCGGAAAAGGTCTTTGGCGTCACCGAAAACTGGGCAAATCAAAATTCCCGGACTTTAACCGCCGTCGTGAAGGCGCTGATCCGCGCCGGCCAATGGCTCGACGCCGGCCACGACAACCGTGTCAAGGCGTGCCAAATCCTTTCCCAGCCACAATACGTCGGGGCGGACGAAAAAGTCATCGCCAACAGCATGACCGGCACATTCGAGTATCAAAAAGGTGACATTCAGTCCCTGCCGGATTTCAACGTCTTCTACCGCTACTACGCGACTTATCCGTTTTACAGCGATTGCATCTGGTTCCTCACGCAGATGCGGCGCTGGGGTCAGATTGCTGCGGCCCGGCCGGATGAATGGTACACCACCACCGCAAAAACAGTTTATCGCCCGGAAATTTATCTTAAAGCGGCCAATGCCCTGATCGCCTCGGGTAAACTCAAGGCCGAAGATGTTCCCCGGACCGACGGGTTCAAGGCGGCGGACGGCAATTTCATTGACACCGTCACATTTGACGCGCGCAAACCCAACGAATATCTCCGCCAGTTCAAGGTGGGGTTGAAAGACTGAAGTAAAATGATCAACGAAGCTGTTACCACCCGTGTTGAAGCAGTTCCGGAACGCGCGCCGGCGGTTCCGCAAAAGCCGCGAACCCGCGCCGATCGTCCCGCGAACGAAACGCGGCGCTGGTTGTTGTCCAACCTCGGCGCGCCGCTGGTTTCCTTTGCGGTTTTCCTGCTGATCTGGTCGCAGGTGGCGGCGCACGTCAAGGTGAACTTCGGTTCCATTCCCGGTCCGCTGGCCGTGTGGAAACAGGCCGTGGTGCTCTGGGACGATCATTGGGCCGAACGGCAAAAGCAGGCGGTGTTTTATCAGGACCTGGCCAAACACCGCGCGGATTTTCTCGCGCAACATCCCGGCGAAACCTTTCCGGACATCAAATACTCCGGCCCGCCGACCTATCTGGACCAGATTGGCACCAGCCTGGAGACCGTCTTTATGGGTTTTCTCATTGGCTCATTGATTGCGGTGCCGGTGGGCATCGTTTGCGGCCTGAGCCGGGTATTTTTCAACGCGGTCAATCCGTTCATCCAGATTTTCAAACCGGTTTCGCCGCTGGCCTGGCTGCCGATTGTGATGATCCTGGTCAGCGCGCTCTACAATCCGCCCCATCCGTGGTTTGAAAAGGCGTTTCTCAGTTCCGCGATCACCGTGGCGATGTGTTCGCTCTGGCCGACGCTCATCAACACGGCGCTCGGCGTCGCGTCCATTGACAAGGATTACCTGAACGTGGCCCGCGTCCTGAAGCTGGGCTGGTGGAAACAAATCTGGAAAATCGTGCTGCCGTCGGCGCTGCCTTACATCTTCACGGGCCTGCGACTTTCGCTGGGTGTGGGCTGGATGGTGCTGATTGCCGCCGAGATGCTGGCGCAGAATCCCGGCCTCGGAAAATTCATCTGGGACATGTTCCAGAACGGCAGCAGCGAAACCCTCGCCCAGATCATGGTGGCCGTGTTCACCATCGGGCTCATCGGGTTCGTCCTTGACCGGCTGATGCTGTTGTTGCAGCGCCTGGTCACTTATGACGCCAAGGCCATCTGACCATGGGCTGCCTCACACTTCAAAACGTCAGCAAAGGTTACGGCGCCAAGGGCGGTCGCGCCGAAGTTCTGCACGACATCAACCTGGACGTCCGGGAAGGTGAATTTGTCGCGATTGTGGGTTTTTCCGGCGCCGGCAAAACCACGCTCATCTCGATGATCGCGGGTTTGCTCGAACCGGATGGCGGCTCAATCCGGCTGGGTGGCGCGGCCATCACCGGGCCGGGACCGGATCGCGGCCTCGTTTTCCAGAATTACTCGTTGCTCCCGTGGTTGAGCGTTTATGAAAATATTATGCTGGCGGTGGACCAGGTTTTTCCGGATTGGACCACGGCGGAGAAACGGCAGCACGTCGAGAGGTACATTGCGATGGTGAACCTCACGCCGGCGCGCGACAAACGGCCCCGCGAACTTTCCGGCGGCATGCGACAGCGCGTGAGTGTGGCGCGCGCGCTGGCGATGGATCCGCAAATCCTTTTGCTGGATGAACCGCTTTCCGCCCTGGACGCGCTCACGCGGGCCACATTGCAGGACGAAATTTCCCGCATCTGGCAGGAGGATCGGAAGACGGTCGTGCTCATTACCAACGACGTGGATGAAGGCATCCTGCTGGCCGATCGGATTATCCCGTTGAGCGCCGGTCCCCGTGCGACGCTGGGCCCGGCCGTGGCCGTGGACCTGCCGCGTCCGCGCGATCGCAAGGAACTGAACCACGTCCCGCGATTCAAGGAAATCCGCCGGAAAGTCATTGAGTTCATGCTTCGTTCCAAGGGCGGCCGGCACACGACGGTGACGCGCAAGCTGGTTTTGCCTGACCTCATGCCGGAGGATTTGACAATTCCTCGCAGGACGATGGGCTGGCGCCGGATGTCGGTCCGCCGCCGCGAAGTCCGCGAGGAAACGGTGGAGGTTGAATGAACTGTTCCTCACACCAAGCCCGCAACGTTCGCAAGGTTCTTCCGGAACAGATTTCTTTGCGTTCTCTGCGGCCTTTGCGTGAGGCCAATCCTGCGTGAGGCCAATCCCATGAGCAACTACGTTGAACTGTTCAATCTGACGAAAACCTACGCGACGCCCAAAGGTCCGGCGGTTGTCGTTCAGGATTTCAACCTGCACATCAAAAAAGGTGAGTTCGTCGCGCTCGTCGGCCATTCCGGCTGCGGCAAAAGCACGGTGCTTTCCATGCTCGCCGGACTGAACGAACTCAGTGGCGGCGGCATTATTCTGGCCGGCAAGGAGCTGGCCGGTCCCGGCCCGGATCGTGGCATCGTCTTTCAGTCGCCCTGCCTGCTGCCGTGGTTGACGGCGTTTGAGAACGTGATGCTCGGCGTGGACCAGGTTTTTTTTACCGCCAGCCGGGCCGAGCGCCGACAGATGGTTGAGTATTACCTCACCGTCGTCGGCCTCAGCGAGGCGATGCACCAGCGTCCGGCTGAACTTTCACAGGGAATGCGGCAGCGGGTCGGCATCGCCCGCGCCTTTGCGCTGTCGCCCAAGATGCTTCTACTCGATGAGCCGTTTGGCATGTTGGACGCGTTGACGCGGATCGAGTTGCAGCAGGTCCTGTTGGCGGTCTGGGGGCGCACGCAACTGACCGCGCTGATGGTCACCCACGACGTGGACGAAGCCATCTTCCTGGCCGACCGCGTGGTCATGATGACCAACGGGCCCGCTGCGGGAGTGGGCGACATCCTGCCGGTTCCGTTTCCACGTCCCCGCAACCGGGCGGCGCTGCTGGAAGACGCCGAATATTACCGTTGCCGCGAATATCTCATCACCTTCCTTGAAGAGCACGCCCATCAAAGGCCCGTCCGGGCTGCGGCCGCATGAAAACGACTGTCAACCCATCCGTCTCCGAACCACAAAAATCATGAGAAACACAACCACCCATAATACCAGCACTAGAAAAATCCTGACCGGCGGAGCGCTGGTTCTGGCCGCCACCGCGTCGGTTTTTGCGCAGCCCAAAGCGTTCCTGGAAGCTGGCACGGCTCAGCCGCCGGTTCCGCTACCGCCGCCCAAAACTGCCAGGCCGGCGGCCACCAGTACCAATGCCGCGGTCGCGCCGGAACTGAACCCGCTCGACAAATTTTTCAATCATCAGATTCCGGACGTGATTGCCCGGGGGAAATTCAATCTCAACGTGCGTCTGCGTTATGAACAGGTGGATGAGGACGGCGTCGCCGCCATCACCAAAAACTCGTATGCGCCCACTCTTCGGACGCGGTTCGGTTACACCACCGCGCCGCTGTACGGCTTTCAAGCCATGCTCGAAGGTGTCAACGTCTCCGCACTTGGCCCCGAGCACAACTACAACGCCGCCGGGGCCAACGGCCAGGGTGCCCGGCCAATTGTGGCCGATCCGCCTTTAGCCAGACTCGACCAGGCCTGGCTGGCGTACCGTTATACCAACTGGATTTCCGTCAAAGCCGGCCAGCAGCGCATCGTACTCGACAACCACCGATTCATTGGCGACGTCGGCTGGCGGCAGAACATGCAGACCTATGATGCCGTCAGCGCGGGCAGTGAACCGGTCAAAAATTTGAATCTTTACTACGCTTACCTGTGGGACGTGCACCGGGTGTTTGGCGATGTGTCCGGATTGCCTGCCGCCAACACCGATTTCAACTCGCGGTCGCACCTGATCAACCTTTCATACTCCGGCTGGAAATACGGACGGTTCGTCGGTTATGCGTATCTCCTGGACCTTCACAATGCCGGTGGCGATGCCAATTCCTGCGCCACCTACGGCGGTTATTTCGCCGGGGCTGCGCCGGTTACCCACTGGATGTCGATGGACTATCGGGCCGAATTCGCCTGGCAGGACGAGTACGCCGACAGTCCCCTCCGATACAGCGCCGGTTATTACAATCTGGAGGCGGGTGCCAGCATCAAGCCGGTGGCGTTCGGTGCGGGCTGCGAGGATTTGGGCAGTGGTGTCAACTCCGGCGCCGGTGGCGGACGCGCTTCCTTCCGCACGCCACTGGCCACACTCCACGCCTTTAACGGCTGGGACGACGTCTTTCTCACCACGCCGGCGGACGGGCTGCGCGATTTGTATGGATATTTCCAGGTCACTTTGCCCGCGCAAATTCCGGTGCGTTTTGTCTTTCACCAGTACAATGCGGATTACGGCAGCGGCAACTATGGCCAGGAATACGACGTGGTGGCCTCCAAAAAATTCGGCAGGAACTGGACGGCCCTGGTCAAATTCGCAGATTACGAAGGTGAAGACGCTCCCGCTCCTGCGCTGGCCGTGCCCAACGTCCGCATCCAAAAGGTGTGGGCCCAGGTCGAGTTTAATTTTTAGGAAACATCCAGCATGGAAAACGTCGTCCGAACCATTTGCCCCTACTGCGGTGTTGGCTGCGGTCTGGCCGTGAAGGTTCGTGACGGACAAATTGTTGAAGTCAAGGGCGACAAGGCGCATCCGTCAACGTTGGGGGGCATTTGCGTGAAAGGCGCGCACGTCGGCGGAATCATCGCCACGCCAAACCGGTTGATCGCCGCGCAAATCCGCGGTGACCGGGCCGGGCCTTTCCAACCGGTCAGCCTGGACCGGGCACTGGGGCACACCGCCGATGAATTTCGCGACATCATCCGGACGCAGGGTTCCGACGCCGTCGCCTTTTATATTTCGGGTCAACTCACGACCGAGGCGCAATACGTTTTTAACAAGCTCGCCAAGGGCTTCATCGGCACGAACAACGTGGACGCCAATTCCCGCCTCTGCATGGCCAGCGCCGCCAGTGCGTACAAACTGGCCTTCGGCAGCGACGGCCCGCCGACGTGCTACGACGACATCGAACACGCCGAATGTTTTCTGATTGTGGGCGCGAACATGGCGGACTGTCATCCGGTGCTCTGGCAGCGAATCAAGCGCCGGCTTTCGCGCAAACGCGTCCGCGTCATCGTCGTGGACCCGCGCCGCACCGCGACCGCCGAAGGCGCTCATTTGCACCTGGCCATCAAACCGGGCACGGACATTGCCCTCCTCAATTCGATGTTGCACGTGATGATTGCGCAAGGCTGGATCAACGAACGGTTCATCCGCGCGCATACGGAAAATTGGGGGGCAGTGCGCGAAGCCGCCGAGGCCTGGCCGCCGGGTCGCGCTGCCCGCGAATGCGGCATCACCGAACGGGAAATTCATCGTGCGGCATTCTGGTTTGGTCAATCGGCCGAGTCGCTGAGCCTGTGGACGATGGGCGTCAATCAAAGCACCAGCGGCGTGGCCAAGAATCTGGCCATTATCAATCTCCACCTCTCGACCGGCAAAATTGGCCGGCCGGGTAGCGGCCCCTTTTCCCTCACCGGCCAGCCGAATGCCATGGGCGGCCGCGAAGTCGGTTATCTGTCCGGTCAGTTGCCCGGCTACCGCGACGTGACCAATGCACGACATCGGGAGGAAATCGCCCGGATTTGGGGTGTGCCGCAGGAGCGAATTCAATCGCAACCCGGCCCGGATGCGGTGCGGATGTTTGAAGCTTTGGCGACCGGCCAGATAAAGGCGATCTGGATCGCCGGCACCAATCCCCTGGCCACGATGCCGGACTCGAATCGAATCCGCCGCGCGTTGGGTCGCGCCCGTTTGGTTGTGGTGCAGGATTGTTATCATCCCACCGAAACATCGTCGCTGGCGCATGTGCTGTTGCCCGCCGCCATGAGTCTGGAAATCGAGGGCACGATGACCAATTCCGAACGTTGCATCGGCCTGTTACAGCCCTGTTTGCCGCCACCCGGCGATGCCCGGCCGGATTGGGAAATCGCCGCGCGTTTTGCCGCGGCGCTCGGCTATGCGGAGGCATTTTCCTATGCCAGCGCGAGCGATATTTTCGAGGAACACAAACGGTGTTGTGCCGATGTTTATTCGCTCCAGATGAACGGCGTGACCTATGACCGGTTGAAACATCACGCGCTCCAATGGCCTTGCCCGACGATTACCAGCCGCGGCGTCGCGCGGCGCTATCGCAACAAGACTTTCTCAACACAAACCGGTCGGGCGCGGTTTCATCCGGTGGATTATTTGCCGCCGGCGGAATCGCTTTCGCCGGATTTCCCGCTCGTGCTCAACACCGGCCGTGTCGCCGGTCATTGGCACACCCGCACCAAGACCGGCCACGTGGCCAAACTCAATCGAGTCAGTCCGGCGCCGTTCGTTTCCGCTCATCCCGCCGACGTGCGGGAGCTCGGCCTGGCCGAAGGCGACCCGGTGCGATTGACATCGTCACGCGGTTCCCTGCGAACGGTGCTGAAGTTCGATACCGGCATCCGGCCCGGCACGCTCTTCATGCCAATGCATTGGGGACAATCTCATGACGCCGACGGTTGCGTGAATTCCGTGACGCAAAGCGCGAACGATCCGATTTCGCGGGAACCGGAATTAAAATTCAGCGCCGTGCGTCTGGAAAAATGTGCAGTCCGCCAACCGGTTAAGAATATGACCCAGATTCCTTTTATCCCGGAAACCGCACCTTTTACCAACGAACAGCGGGCGTGGCTCAACGGCTTTCTCGCGGGGTTGCTTTCACCATCGCCGCCCGGACAACCATTACCAGGACAACGCAACGGCGTTCTGCAGCCACCTGGAGAGCCATTGCTGGTGTTATATGGTTCACAGACCGGCACGGCGGAAGGGCTGGCGAAAAAGCTGGCAAAAGAGGCGCAGTCGCGTGGCTTCGGTCCGAAAATCCTGCCGTTGAATGATTGCGAGCCGACGACACTGGCACAAGCGCCGAAGGCCGTCATCATTTCGAGCACCTGGGGTGACGGCGATCCGCCGGACAATGCCGTGAAATTCTGGTCGTGGCTGGGAGCCGAAAACGCGCCTCGCCTGGAGAAGTTGCAGTACGCCGTGCTGGGCCTCGGTGACCGGAATTATTCCGATTTTTGCGGCGCGTCGAAGAAGTTCGATGCGCGGCTCGAAGCCCTAGGCGCCAAACGTCTCATCCCGCGTGGTGAGTGCGACGTGGAATACGAGGCGGCCGCGAAAGGCTGGGTGGATGGTTTATGGGAAAAACTTGGTGATGCAGGACAGGCTTCCAGCTTGTCTCCATCTGCAAGCGTTAATGGCTCTTCAAAAAATGGCCACGCCACGCTTGCGTTCAGTAAATCCAATCCGTTCCCGGCGCGCCTGATCAAAAACGTCCTGCTCAGCAAACCCGGTTCGGCCAAGGAAGTCCGCCACTACGAACTCGATCTCAACGGCAGCGGTCTGACTTACGAGGCCGGCGACGCGCTGGGCGTCATGCCGATGAATTGTTCCGAACTGGTCAATCATTTGCTCGATTTGTTGAACTGCAAAGGCGATGAAACAGTCAAGGTCGGCGATTTGACCGCTTCCCTGCGGGAGGCATTGGCCCGGCAGTTTGACATCACGAAGCCGTCCCGGGAATTGCTGGCTGCCGTTGCCCGGATCGTCCCGGACAGTGAATTGGCACCGCTGCTGGCACCGGAACGGACGGCGGATTTGAAACAATGGCTTTGGGGTCGGGAAGTGATTGATATCCTGCAATTATTACCGGCGCCGATGACTCCGGCCGAATTGCTGCCGTGGCTGCGCAAAATGTCGCCACGGCTTTACAGCATCGCCTCCAGCCCAAAGGCGCATCCCGGTGAAGTGCATCTCACGGTTAGCGCCGTGCGCTACGAAAGTTTTGGCCGCGGGCGCAAAGGAGTGGCTTCGACCTTCCTGGCCGACCGGGTGGGGGACAGCGATTACGTGAAGGTCTACGTGCAACCCTCGCCTGGGTTCAAGCTGCCGGTCAGCGGCGACACGCCGATGATCCTGGTGGGACCGGGCACCGGCATCGCACCGTTCCGCGCGTTTCTGGAGGAGCGGCAGACAACCGGAGCGAAAGGAAAAAACTGGCTTTTTTTTGGCGACCAGTGCCGGGCCAGCGACTTTCTTTACGGGGAACAACTCACGACGTGGCACAAGGACGGTTTGCTGACGCGACTGGACCTGGCGTTTTCGCGGGATCAGGCGGAAAAAATTTATGTGCAACGCCGGATGCTGGAACAGGCTGCGGAAATCTGGTCCTGGCTCGAAGCCGGCGCGCATTTTTACGTGTGCGGCGACGCGTCGCGGATGGCCAGGGATGTGGATGCCGCGCTGCACACGATTATTGAAAGGGCCGGCGGCCGGAGTGCAGATGATGCGAAGGCGTATGTGGGAAAATTGAGGGACGACAAACGTTATCAACGCGATGTGTATTGAATTATTCCAATCTCACGCAAGGGGCGCGAAGGCAGCAAGGGTGGTCGAAAATGCTCTTTGCGTCCCCTGCGCCCTTTGCGTGAAAGATTGGTTTGCCCATGAGTAACACAACTCTACCTGAACCGCCCGCCGGCACCGGTTTCACGCCGGAGCAGAAGGAGTATATCACCGGCTTGTTTGCGGGCATCGCCGCCCGGGGACAGCAGTTCAGCGATGTCGAACCGGCCCCGGCTGTCAAAAGCGAGGATTTAATTTGGGAAGAACGGATAAAGCGTGAGGTGCATCCGCTGGACGCGTATTCGCAGATTGTTGAGAATGCCGCGAACAACAAGGCACCGGACAAGGAGGACATTTTCCGGTTCAAATGGAACGGTTTGTTTTTTCTCACGCCGGTCCAAGACGCCTTCATGGCGCGGTTGAGGATTCCTGGCGGGGTGGTGACCACGCATCAACTGCGCGAACTGGCCCGCGTCGCACAGGAGCTTACCACCGGTTATGTGCAAATCACCACGCGGGCTAATTTTCAGATGCGCCTGATCCAGCCGAAGGACGCGCCGGAAATCCTGCGTCGCATTCAAAGCGTCGGCCTGCATACGCGCGGCGCCGGGGCGGACAACGTCCGCAATCTCACCGCGAATCCCACGGCGGGGATTGACCCGGTTGAACTCATCAACGTGCTGCCTTTCGTCAATGAACTGGCGCATATCATCATCAACGACCGTTCATTGTACGATCTGCCACGCAAATTCAACATCGCCTTCGACGGCGGCGGATTGATTGGCTCGGTCGAGGATACCAATGACATTGGCGTGAAGGCGGTGAAACCGGGGGATGATGTGTTTTTCCGCATCGCCCTGGGTGGCGCGACCGGCCACAAGACATTTGCGCGTGATCTGGGTGTGGTGGTGCCGCCGGGTGAAATCAACAAAGTCATCGCTGCCATCCTGCGCGTCTATATCGAGCGCGGCTGCCGGACCGACCGGAAGAAAGCGCGGCTCAAGCATCTGCTGGAGCAGATGTCGCTGGAGGAATACCTGGCCGAGGTGGAGAAGAAACTGGGGAATTCGTTGCGTCGCGTGCCTTACGATGCAGCACAACTGCGCTGGGCCGGCCAGGAACTGCCGCATTCACACATCGGCGATTTTCCGCAGAAGCAACGCGGAATGAATTACGTCGGCGTCGCGTTGCCGGCCGGCCAGATCACGCCGAAACAAATGTTGCGTGTTGCCGATCTGGCTGAAAGCTATGGCAGTGGCGAAATCCGGCTGACTGTCTGGCAGAATTTCATCATTCCGAATGTGTCGGATGCCTTCGTTCCCACGCTCAAGCGGGCGCTCGAAAAAAATGGCCTGGGCACAAAACAATCCAACGTCGCCAGTGGCGTCATCGCCTGCACCGGGAACAGCTACTGCAAGTATGCGCAATCAAACACCAAAGGCCATGCGCTCGAATTGACGAAATATCTGGAGGGACGGATCGAATTGGATCAGCCGGTGAACATCCACCTGACCGGCTGTCCGAATTCCTGCGCACAACATTACATGGGCGATATCGGCTGTCTCGGCACCAAAACGAAGATCGGCGGCGAGAGCGTGGATGGTTATCACGTGTTTGTCGGCGGCGGGTTTGGCAAACACCAGGCTGTCGGTCGCCAGGTTTTTGCCGGTGTCACCGCGACGGAATTGCCGCGCACGGTGGAACGCATGTTGCGTGCCTATCTCCGGTGCCGGCAGGGCAGGGAAACCTTTCAACAATTTACCAGTGGGCTTGACGTGGGGCGTTTGCAGGAGATGTTTGAGG
>DATEGR010000059.1:0-2407 GCA_035279985.1 Verrucomicrobiia bacterium | reverse complement strand
CAAGCTCCTCGCCAATCTCCGCGTGACGGAATTCGTCAAAGATGTCGTGACGACACCGGACTGGCCGGCCTATGGACTGGCAACACCCGCCTGGCAAATTACGTTGTTTTCGGCGGCAGGTAATACCAATGCGGTCATCGGGCAACTGCGGTTCGGCGCGACGCAGACCAATGAAGTTTACGTGCGGCGCGCGGATGAGGACTTTGTTTACGCCATTCCATTGGAGGATTTCAACCAGTTGCCGGAAGCCGGCTGGGAACTCCGTGAACGACGGATTTGGAGTTTTTCGGAAGCCGATGTGGCGCGAATCACCATCCATCAGGGCGGCAAGACCCGGCAAATGATTCATAATGGACCCAACCAATGGTCGCTGGCTCCCGGTTCACAGGGGATTATTGTCCCGGCGGCCATCGAGGAAACCGCGCATCAGTTTGGCGAACTCACCGCCGCTGCCTGGCTCGCCCATGATGCTGCCGAAAGCCGGAAATTCGGATTCAAACCGGGAAATCTTTCGATCACTCTCGAACTTAAAGACGGCACGAAAGACACTGTGGATTTTGGCATCTCAGGCTCGCAAACCGCTGTGGCCGCCGTGACGCTCAACGGCGAGCCGTGGGCCTTTGTGTTTCCGCCGGTGCTTTATCAGTTCGTCTTGAGTTATCTGTCCCTTCCGGTCCCGCCAAGCGGGACGCCCTGATATGCGCGAGGAATCTGGCTTCTGGCGGCGGTGCCGGACGCTGCTCCGCCGTTTACGCCGCCTGCTCATTTTCCTGGTTCTGGTTTTGATTTGCGCCATTGGCTGGCTCAATCAAATCGGTCTGCCGGATTTTCTAAAACGACCGCTCGTCGAAACGCTGCGGGCGCGTGGCGTTGAATTGGAATTTACCCGCTTGCGCCTGAGTCTCCGGCACGGGTTGGTGGCCGACGACGTTCATATCGGCCGCGCTGACAAAGCGGAAAGTCCAACGCTCTCACTGCGGCAGGTTCAATTGCGGCTGGATTACCCGGCGTTGTTGCATCGCCAATGGCAGATTGACGGGCTGGTGCTGCGACAGGGCAGATTCGCCTGGCCGCTCTCGCCGACCAACGCGCTGGTGCTGGACCAGGTTCAGTCCGATTTGAGGTTTCAAACCAATGATATCTGGTCGCTCGATAATTTCCAGGCGGACTTCGCCGGTGCCAAGCTGAGATTGTCGGGTGATATCGCCCATGCCTCGGCCCTGCGCAACTGGGAAGTTTTCCACGGCCAGACGACCAACGCCGCCGCGTGGCGGATTCGCTGCCAAAAATTCGCGGATACGCTTCATCAAATTCATTTCGTGGGCACGCCCCAACTGAGCCTGACCATCAATGGTGATGCGCGCGATGCCCGCTCATTCAGGATTCACCTGACGGTCAATGCCGCCGGCGTTGACACTCCCTGGGGCCGCTCGACCAACCTTCAACTGGCTGTCAGATTGATGGCCTTCACGGGAGCACCGGCCCATTCAGAGCCCTCCTGGGGCTGGTGGACCAATCTTCAACCCTATCGCATTGAATGGACTGCCCAGGTGGAGAACCTGGAATCGGAACAGCTGAATGCCCGGACCGTCAAGTGCGGCGGGTTCTGGCGCGCACCGGAACTGGCAGTGACAAATTTTTCCGCCGAACTGGGCGGCGGCGGGCTGGATGCCGGCGCCCAATTGAATGTGGGTACCCGCGCATTCACGTTCACCAATTCATCGCATCTTGACCCACAGGCCATTGCGGTGTTGTTGACGCAGAAAACCCGCAACTGGCTGGCGCAGTTTTCGTGGACGCAACCGCCGAATTTGCGGGCGGCCGGTTCACTGATTTTGCCGGCGTGGACGAATCGCCAGCCCGACTGGCGCGGTGAAGTACAACCCACGGTGCGGCTGACCGGCGAATTTGCCGCAACCAACGGCGCCTTTCGCGACATAGCCATTGATTCGGCGCAGGGAAGTTTTTCCTATTCCAATCTGGTCTGGCGGCTGCCCGATCTCGCCCTGACCCGCCCCGAAGGTGCGCTCTTCCTCGCCGACGTCGAGGACGACGCCACCAAAAATTATCACTGGCATGTGCAAGGGGCACTCGCGCCGTACGCCCTCCGGCCCTTGCTGGCCACAAATTACGCCGAGCGGGCCATGGACCTGTTCACGTTCACCCGGCCACTGGCACTGGACGCAGACGTATGGGGTCGTTTGTATGATGATGACAGCATTGGCGCCCGGGGACACCTGGCACTGACCAACTTCACAATCCGCGGCGAGATCGTGAATACGGTTGAAAGTGACTTCGGCTACACAAACCGGTTCCTTGAATTTTTCAAGCCACGTCTGCAAACCGGCGCGCAACGGATGAGCGCTGACGGCATTGCGGTGGATTTTAACGCATGGCGGATTTATTT
>DATEGR010000058.1:0-2080 GCA_035279985.1 Verrucomicrobiia bacterium | reverse complement strand
TATATGAAAACCTACCGACTGGTCACAAAAACCGGCGTACTGATGGTCAAAGCGGAGACCGCTACCGTTGGGGATGGCAACAAGATTATTTTTTTCTGGGAGGGGGAGACGGTGGTAGCCGCCTTCAATGTGGATGAAATCGTCGGATTCGTTCAGGTTGATTACATTGGATAGCGATGGCTGCCGGCAATCTGTATTGGTAGCCAATACACTACTGGAAGCGTAAGCGCCGCACCGGTGCGATCTAACGGAACACCACTGTTCTTTCTATTAAGCAAATTCTGTTTTAACCTTTTAACCTTTGGCGGATAACGAACGAGGCCGGTTAAAAACCAGTACCACGGAGGTCTCAATTTGCCTCTGGGGGATTTCCCAATAAGTCGCCAGCAACCGGTTTTTCTCCTCCTCACCCACCAGTTGGAATCCGTGTTTCTGGTAAAAACCGACGGCCCAACGGGCGGCCTGCCAGGTCCCAACGAGAATTTCGCCTTCGATCCGCTCCAGCAAATGACTGAGCAGTTTCCCGCCAACGCCGCGACCACGCATCGCCGTTTTGACATAGGCGTGCCGGATCAAAGTGACCTCTTTGACCGGTTGCATGCCCATGACGCCGACCAGCCGATCGTTCTCCACATAGCCCCAGAATTTGACGCCCGCTGCGATTTCTTCCATCAGCTCTTCGAGCGGCATATAAGGTTCATGCCAACGGTCGGCGGGAATCACCTCTTTGTAAGCCTGAGCGGCGTTATTAACGATGGTGAACATGTCTGGAACGTCGGAAACTGTGCAAGGCCGGATCATTTTGATGCTTCACCACGGATAGCGCCATCGGTTTCCAGCCTGGCCACCAGCGGGAAAATATCGCGTTGCAGGCAGAACGAAACGTCATCGCGCAATTCGGGAATCGCCAGCAACCGTTGTGCGTTTTCCGAAGTGTGAACCGCCGCCGTCAGATCGGATTTGGCCTGTGCATAAGTAAATCGGGCAATTTCCGCTGAATCCGAAAAGCGGGTAGGGACGGCGCGCTGCGCCGTCCGGTCATCGCGGCGCGATGACCCTGCCTCCAACATTTCACACAAAGCACCCGCCGCCAGCACATCTTCCAGCGCCGTGTTCTCCCGCGTCCCGGCGCAAACGAGCACGACCTGCTCGGGCGAAAGCTGCTGCAAAAATTGCGTCGTGGCCGCCAGGTTCAAAAATGAAGCGGCCAGAACCGTTTCGGCGCCCGCACCGGCGCGCAACGCGCGCGTGCCGTTGGTCGTCGTGGAAACAATGATTTTACCCCGGATCCTTTCCGGCGTGAATTCGCGCGGCGAGTTGCCGAGGTCAAAATCAACGCCGCCGGATAGCGCCGCGCGGATTCTGACACCATCGCGTTCGCCTCCCAGCAACACCTCCGGTTGCTTTTGCCGGATTGCCAAGGCTTCGGCCATTTCGGAAACGGGCACGATGGCCCTCGCGCCACGGTGCAGCGCAGTCACGAAGGTGCTCGTAGCGCGCAGCACGTCGAACACGACGCACGCCGCGTCGCGCAAATCGCGTTGTTTCAGGGCGGGCAACTCCGCCGGCGTCAGGATGACTTCAATGTTCATGCTTCGGCCGAAAGGTTATTTCATTTTCGTCCGCCTGTAATGAAAAAGATACTGCTGCGCGCAACCAGCGTGCGGTCCGAAATGCGTGGCGGCGAACTGGCGCAGGCGTTTTGCTGTCACGCGGCGGCGCGGGAAATAAAGCTGGCGCAAGGCGCGTTCCACCCAAACGTCCACCGGAAAGGCGGCGTCAAAACCATAGGCGAACAGCAACACGCAATCGGCGATTTTGCCGCCCACCCCGCGCAGTTTCATCAGCTCCGCCCGCGCTTCGGCCGGCGGCAACTGGCGCGGCCGCTCCAGATCAAATTGGCCATCGGCAATCTGCCGGGCGGCGGCCAGCAGATGCGGCGCGCGAAACCCCATCTTGCACGCACGCAATTCGGATTCGGTTGCCGCGGCGAGGCGGGCGGGAGTGGGAAAAGCGTTGTAGCGGCGGTCTATGACCGCCGGTCCTAAGCCATCCTCTAGCGGCGGTCGCAGACCGCCGC
>DATEGR010000057.1:0-3753 GCA_035279985.1 Verrucomicrobiia bacterium | reverse complement strand
ACACCGACACCAACGATGTAGGCTGAGTCCACTTCGGCCGGTGATTCGTCCACGTGGACGATGGTCTTGTCGCGTCCGGGATTCCAAAAGCCCGGCGCGTATTCGACCGGGTCGTATCCAACGGTGATGATCGTGTCGGCTTGGGCCAAACCGCGGTTGATGTAGTCCTGCGCCTGCAAGCCGATGGCGCCGTGGGACAACGGATGCGCATCGGAGATCACGCCCTTGCCCATAAACGTGGTGGCCACCGGGATGTTCAACTTTTCAGCGAACTGAACGAGGGCTTCCCACGCCCGCGCCCGAATGACTCCGTTGCCAGCCAGAATGACCGGCTGTTGCGCTTGGGCGATCAGATGCGCGGCCCGTTCGATTTGCCCGGCCAGGGCAGGCCCGGGATGCGGCGCCTGTGCCAGCAAAGGAATGGCGTCGATCTCCGCCTTGGCGATGTCTTCGGGAATTTCAATATGCGTGGCACCGGGTTTTTCCGACTGGGCCACTTTAAAGGCCTTGCGAATGGCTTCGGGAATCATCTCCGGGATGCGCAGACTGGTGTTCCATTTGGTCACCGGTCGGAACAGCGAGACCACGTCCACGTACTGGTGCGATTCCTTGTGCATGCGATCCAAACCGGCCTGGCCGGTGAGGGCCACCAGGGGTGCCCGGTCCAGATTCGCGTCGGCCACGCCGGTCAGGAGGTTGGTTGCGCCCGGCCCCAGCGTGGCCAGACACACGCCGGCTTCGCCGGTCAGGCGGCCATAAACGTCAGCCATGAAAGCCGCGCCCTGTTCGTGACGGGTGGTGACAAATTGGATCGGGGACCCAATCAGCGCATCCACCACGTCCAGATTTTCCTCGCCCGGGATGCCGAAGACATAGCCGACGCCCTCGTTCGCAAGGCATTTTACAATGAGTTCAGAGGCTTTCATAACTCCCCGCCCGCCGGCTTCCGGAAACCGTTTTGACGTGGTCAAATCTTGACCGGCCGGGCGCTTCCGCAAGTCGGAGTCTCAAATATTCACCGATCAGGATTGCGGCGGGATAAAACACCACTTCATCGGTCCATGCCCGCAGCATGAGATGCTCGGTAAATGCCGCCAGGGGAAGTTTTCGCTCGGCCCGGGCCACGCGCAGCAGTTCGCGCGCTGCCTTGATGATCACTACGTGTTCCCGGACGATCTCAAACATCCGCGCTTTCAAGTGCTCCGTCCGGGATGGAATCTGTCGCATGGCCGGAGTGATTTGTCCGCGGGAAAGCGGCATCAAAAGTCCCAGGGTTTGCAGCAAGTCTTCTTCCTCCTTCAGCAGGTGCGGTTGAAGGACTTTTAGAAGTTTCCGGGCGGCATTTCCGGTCTCGCCACCGGACAAAGTTGCACGCTCGAGCGCCCCGCAAAGTTCGTCCTGATCCACACGCAACGGCTCCGGAATTCTGAATTCCGGAAGTGGGTCTGGTTGCGCCGCCTCGCGGGCGGAAACCTGCTTCTGGCGGACCCGCGCCTCCGTGCAGGAACACAGGGAAGAGCGGGTCGTCCGGTTGCGACTGGAACGGTGGTAGCCGGACTCCCGGGAGATTCGATTTTGTTTTTTCATAAGAATATCATTTATTGGTGAACGTATCGGGTCAGGGACGAATCATGGTTAAAACCATCTTGAACCGTTTAGTCGCCTTCAGCGCGTGTGGCTGTTGGGCGGGCATCAGGATCAATTCACCCGCCTGGACACTGTGCGGCTGGCCCGAGACGGTGATCTCCACCTCGCCCTCGACCACCTGGACGAGGGCGTTGAAAGGCGAAGTGTGCTCGCTCAAACCTTCCCCTTCATCAAAGGCAAACAGTGTGACCTTGCCGGTCGTGCCTTTTAAAATTTCCCGGCTGACAATCGAGCCGCTCTGGTAATCCACCAGCGCGGCGACCCGAGCCGGCTGGGCGGGCTCGAACTTGACTTCAGTTGAGTTTTCGTTCTGTGGCATAATCGTCTTCTTTCTTTGTGGTGATGTTGGTTTGGTTCAAAATTGCGTCGTCTCCCGCATTCCCGTCGTTTTGCAGTATCCCGCAAAACAAACGCCAGGCCTGCTCCGCGTGCCGGACCACATCGAAGCCCCCGTTGCTCATGAGCCATAAAATCACGGCTGGCTGGATAAGTCCCAGGAACATTACCGCCACCGTGTCGGGCGTTGCCTCTTTGCGAATCCGGCCGACGTGTTGCCCTCCCCGGACTATTTCCGCCACCTTTCGCAGATAGGTTTGCATGATGCGGTGCATTCGTCGTTTTCGTCCGACGTTGCCGGCGAAAACCTGCTCGGAAAAAATCACGCGGGGAATGCCGGCATGGTGGCGGACGAGTTGCAGATGACGCTGCAACAAGCGGTGCAATTGTTCCAAGGCATCGGGGGTCTCCTGCCGGACCGCTTCGACGTTCGCCAGCAGGCTCTGTGAAATCAGTTCGAGCACCGATTCCAGTACGTCGTCCATTCCCTGGAAATGCCGGTAAATCGCCGACGGCACGACGCCCACTTCCCCGGCCAGGGCGCCGATATTCAAATGATTCAGGCCGCGCCGGGCAATCAAGACCAGCGCCGCCCGGGTAATTTGCGTCCGGCGGATTTTGGTTTTAATTTTAGGTGTCGGTCGGTTCATACTGTAGGTGAAAGTGAATTCACATTCACATACTAGCCTCGGGGGAGGGCAATTTCCTTGACCTGGGTCAAACTTTTGTTGAGGAGAAGAACTATGTTGGCCAGGTTGAAGTTTCCGGGCTTGCTTACGGCCAGACAGGAAGTGGATTATGATTCAAGTCAAACGAGTTTATGAAATGGCCGCCCAGGCCGATGGCCAGCGGTTCCTGGTCGAACGGCTTTGGCCGCGCGGCATCAGGAAAGAAGCACTGTCGCTCAGCGGCTGGTGCAAAGAGGCGGCCCCCAGCCATGAATTGCGGAAGTGGTTCAACCACGACCCGGCCCGATGGACGGAGTTCCAACGGCGTTACCGGACCGAATTGAATGGCAAACCCGAAACCTGGCGGCCGTTGCTGGCCGCGGCCAAAGATGACAATCTTACATTGCTGTTCAGCGCCCACGACACCGAGCACAACAATGCCGTCGTCTTGAAAGCCTTCCTGGATGGGCAATTGAAGACCGGCGCAAAATAGACCGGTATCGCCGGTTGAGCGGGTGGGTCCCCTAATCGCGAAAACTTTGACGCCGGTCAAAGCCAACCCGGCGGTCTTAATGCAAACTTACCCTTATGAGTAGCGAAATTGTAACCTTGGACGTGCGGGATGACCTTCGTAACGGGTGCGAACCGTTCTCAAAAATTATGAATGCCGTCGGGCAATTACACCCGGAGCAGAAACTTTTGCTGATCGCTCCATTTGAACCCGCGCCGCTTTTTTCTGTGCTGGCCAGACAGGGATTTGATCATGCCTCAAAACAGACTCAATCGGGCGATTGGGAAGTGTTGTTCTCGCGCCACGACAAAGCAGAAGCGATTGGGGAAGGACTCAATCCGCCCACGCCTCCTGCTGGCAGCAGTTCTGGAAATAAATCGTCTGAAACCTTCGAGGTGGACGCGCGCGGCCTGGAACCGCCGCAGCCGATGGTGAAAATTCTGGAAACCCTGGCGGCCTTGCCCGAAGGCGCCGAACTCCGCGCCCGCACCGATCGCCGCCCCATGCACCTTTACACCCGGATCGAAACGCGCGGCTTCAAAGGCGAAACCGAGGAACAAACCGATGGCAGCTTCCTTACCCATATCCGCC
>DATEGR010000056.1:0-14998 GCA_035279985.1 Verrucomicrobiia bacterium | reverse complement strand
CGCCGCCGGCCGTGGCGGGAATCGAAGCCACGGCCTTTTCGTTTTCCAGTTCGATGATGGCCTGGCCTTTGGCGACCTGGTCGCCTTCTTTCACAAAAACGTTGACCACGACGCCCGAGTCGGCGCCTTCACCCAGTTTGGGAAGTTTCACATCCATAAATCAACAAGCCGCGCAGAATGGCGGAAAACACCTCTCTTTTCCAGAAATAATTTTCCAGGGAAAAGGAACCGACGCGTTGCCGACTAAACAATCTGTGGCTGGATTTTTTCAGGATCAACCCCGAGGTCTTTGATTGCCTTTTCAACGACCTGCTTCTCAAGCTTTCCCTTTTCGGCCAGGGCGTAGAGCGTGCCAATGACCGTGGACTCGGCGTCGATTTCAAAAAATCTTCGCAACCGCGCTCGCGTATCGCTGCGGCCAAACCCGTCTGTGCCGAGCGTAAACAGGCCTCCGGGCACCCAGGGGGCAATCTGGTCGGGCACGGTGCGGATATTGTCCGAAACGGCGACAAAGGTCCCCTGCTCTTTTGCCAGCAACTCCTCAACGTAGGACTTCCTCGGCGGCTGGGTTGGATGCAGCATATTCCAGCGCTGGCACCGGATGGCATCGGTCCGGAGCAGCTTGTAACTCGTCGCGCTCCAGACATCGGCGGACACATCATATCGTTTCGCCAGGATTTCCTGGGCTTTCAAGGCCGAGTTGATAATCGGTCCGCTGCCCAGGATGTGGGCTTTGATACCCTCACCCGGCCTCCGGCCACCCTCTCCCGTCCGACGGGCGAGGGACACTTCCGGGCCCGCTTTGAATTTATACAACCCTTTCAGGATGCCATCCTCGACCCCGGCGGGCATCGGCGGCATGGCATAGTTTTCATTGTAAAGGGAGAGATAATAAAAAATCTCCTCGCCCTCGGCATACATCCGGCGCAGACCATCGGCAACTATCACGGCCAGTTCGTACGCAAATGCCGGATCGTAAGGCAGACAGGTCGGGATGGTGCTGGCGTGCAGCAGGCTGTGGCCGTCCTGATGTTGCAGACCTTCGCCGTTGAGCGTGGTGCGGCCGGCGGTCGCACCCAGCAAAAAGCCTTTGGCCCGGATATCGCCCGCAAGCCAGAATAAATCGCCCACACGCTGCGGTCCGAACATTGAATAATAAATATAGAAGGGAATCATCGGCACGCCGTGGGTGGCGTAGGAGGTGGCGGCGGCAATGAAGGAAGCCATGGAACCGCTTTCGGTGATGCCTTCTTCAAGGATCTGGCCGTCTTTCGCCTCGTGATAATAAAGCAGCGACTTGCTGTCCACCGGGTCGTAGAGCTGCCCTTTTAGCGAGTAGATCCCGATGTCCTTGAACAAGGCGTCGAGCCCGAACGTGCGCGCTTCGTCAGGAATAATCGGCACGACGTTCCGGTTGACGCCTTTATGCCGAAGTAAAATGGTCAGCAACCGTACAAAAGCCATCGTGGTCGAGGCGTCCGTGACCGAACCTTTGAAAAATTCGGCGAAGGAGGCCAGTTTGGGCACGTCGAGCGGCGGGGCGCTGACTTTACGTGCCGGCAGGAACCCGCCCAACGCCTTCCGGCGTTCGAGTAAATATTTGATTTCCGGGCTGTCCGGCGGCGGTCGAAAAAACGGCGTCTCGGCAATCACGTCGTCGCTGATCGGAATTTTGAAACGTTCGCGAAACTCGCGAAGCTCCTTCTCGTTCATCTTTTTCTGCTGGTGAGAAATATTCCTGCCTTCGCCGGCTTCGCCGAGGCCGTAACCCTTGACGGTTTTGGCGAGAATCACGGTCGGTTGGCCTTTATGCTCGGTCGCCGCTTTGTACGCCGCGTACATCTTGCGCGCATCGTGGCCGCCGCGGAGCAGTTTGGTGATTTGCTCGTCGGTGAGATGATTCACCAGTTTGAGCAGTTCGGGATATTTGCCGAAGAAATGCTTGCGCGTGTAACTGCCCGGTTCAACGGAATATTTCTGATAGTCCCCGTCCACCGCCTCTTCCATGCGCTTGAGCAGCAGACCGGATTTGTCGCGTGCCAGCAGAGCGTCCCAATCGGTGCCCCATATCACCTTGATGACATTCCAGCCGGCTCCGCGGAACAGACCTTCCAATTCCTGGATGATTTTTCCATTACCCCGCACCGGCCCGTCGAGCCGTTGCAGATTGCAATTGATGACCCAGACCAGATTGTCGAGGTTCTCGCGCGCCGCGAGCGTGATCGCGCCCAGCGTCTCGGGTTCATCGCATTCACCGTCACCCAGGAAAGCCCATAACCGGGGTTCGTCCGTCCATTTGACCAGTCCGCGCGCCTGGAGATAGCGATTAAACCGCGCCTGATACAGCGACAGGATGGGACCCAGCCCCATCGAGACGGTCGGGAACTGCCAGAATTCGGGCATCAGGTACGGGTGCGGATAGGACGAGAGCCCGCCGCCTTCGGCCAGTTCCTGCCGGAAATTCCGCAGATGCCGTTCGTCCAATCGGCCTTCCAGAAACGCCCGGGCGTACATTCCGGGTGCGGCGTGACCCTGAAAATAAACTATGTCACCGGGGAAATTGTCCGTTCGTCCGCGCAGAAAATGGTTGAAGGCCACCTCATAAAGCGTCGCCGAGGAGGCAAACGTCGAAATGTGCCCGCCGACATTCGTGGTGGAATTGGCCTTGACCACCATCGCCATTGCGTTCCAGCGGATATAGCTTTTAATGCGCCGTTCGATATCCCGATCGCCCGGAAAGGGCGCCTGCTGTTCCGGCGGGATGGTATTGAGGTAGGGCGTCGTGACGCCTTTCACGGAGGAACGCAATTGGCTGGCCAGCGTTTCAAGCAGTCGCGCCGTGCGTTCGGGGCCCTGGCTCTCCAGGGCGAGTTCAAAGACCGATTGCAGCGACCGGCTCCATTGTTCGCCGTTGCCGCCGCTGGAATGATCGGCCGCGCCGGAACGCGAACCGTAAATTTCTTTTTTGTCAACCTTCACTGTGTTATCCACTTCTTTCAAGTGCGCGGGAAAGCGCCGTAAGAATAGACCAGATTCAAGTCCCGAACGCCAGCGAAATCAGCGTAACTGCAAAATGAAATTACTGGACCTGACGCTCGCCTCGCCCGCTGAGAATCTCGCATGTGATGAAGCTTTGCTCAACTCAGCGGAAACAGGCACGGGCGGCGAAGTCCTTCGCTTTTGGGAACCGCCGGATTACTTTGTGGTGGTCGGGTATGCGAACCGGGTGGAAACGGAGGTCAACGTCGCAGCCTGTCAGGCACGCCACATCCCGATTTTTCGGCGTTGTTCCGGTGGTGGGACCGTTTTGCAGGGTCCGGGTTGTTTGAATTATACCTTGGTTTTACAAATCAGCGGGCATCCTTCGCTCGCCAACATTTCCGGCGCAAACAAATTCATCATGGAAAGAAACTGTGAAGCCATCGGATCAGCCATCAGAAGTCAGATGCCGGAAATGAGCATTTCAGTTTGTGGACATACCGATTTGGCGTTTGTCCCCCGTCCTCCGCTCGCCGCGACGGAGCAAAGCCAGGGCGGCTCCCCCGTCACTCCGCGGAAGTTTTCCGGCAATTCCCAGCGCCGACACAAACGTGTCCTGCTCTTTCACGGAACCTTTCTGCTTGGCTTTGATCTCCCGCTGATAAGCGAGGTGTTGCGAATGCCGTCTCAACAACCCGACTATCGCAATAATCGGCAGCATGCCGATTTTCTCATCAACCTGGACCTGCCGGCCGCCCGGCTAAAGAACGCACTCAGCCAGGCCTGGAAGGCCATGGAGAAATTGCCTGACTATCCGGCACCGGAAACACACCGGCTGATGGTGGAAAAGTATTCGACCGCGAAATGGAACTACAAAACATAGCCCTGCCATTCAATTAATTGCACTTCCCCGCCGGGCCAAATGACAAGTAGTTTGACTAAGTGCCATGTTAAACGTAGATTTCGGCACGAATGCTGGCCGTTGAACCAAAGGTGGCGAGAGCAGAGACGGCTGACTCGCTCAAAGCCAACCCGAACCGTTCCTGGAAACACATCGCGGAACCGCTGGAGCCATTTCTCCAAGCGGTCACGCAACGATTGATTGAGCAGGTCAACGAATTTGACCCGCAAATTGTTCCCTACGCGCAGTATGCGCTCAATGGCAGCGGCAAACATTTGCGCCCGACACTCGTCGCCCTCGCGGCCAATGCCATCGGCAAAACCGGTGATGCGCACGTCAACGTTGCGGTCATTATCGAAATGGTCCATCTGGCCACGCTGGTGCATGATGACGTCATGGACGAGGCCGAAATCCGCCGCGGCCAACTCACCCTGGCGGCGAATTGGGGGAACGAAATTGCGGTGCTTTTTGGCGACTGCCTGTTTGCGCAGGCTCTGAAGCTGGCGGCCAGCTTCCCGACGCCGGAAGTTTGCCGTGCGGTGGCCATGGCGACCAACACGGTTTGTTCCGGTGAAATCCTGCAAACGCAGCATCGCCGGAAATTTCAGCTTTCGCGGCACGAATACTTTCGGGTCATTGAAATGAAGACCGCCGAACTCTTCACGCTGTCGTGTGACTTGGCGGGCCTCTTGAGCGAAGCCACGGCGGAGCACCGCGCGGCGCTGCGGCACTTTGGGGCCGCTTTTGGCACAGCCTATCAGGTTTATGATGATTGCATCGATTTGTTCGGCTCGGAAGTGGCGGCGGGCAAATCGCTTGGAACTGACCTGGCCAAGGGCAAATTGACCTGGCCCGTCCTGCTGGCCTGGGAGCGCGCCATCCCCGCTGACCGCATGCACCTGGAAAATCTGGTCAAGGACTGGCAACCGGAAAATTTTGCGGTCGTGAATGAATTGCTGGACAAATACGAAGTTTTTGAGCCGACGCGGGCAGTCATTGCCGGCTTTTTGGATCAAGCCCGCCGGGCGTTACGTGGCTTGCCGGAGTCGAGCGGACGCGTGGGTTTGTCTGATCTGGCTGATTTTTTAGCGCAACAAACCGACGCGTTGGCTGTTTGTGTTAAATACCCATGATTATGGCTGAACCAGTCGCACGAAATGATTCCGGGGCTTCCGCACCTGTCGACGAGGAGGTGTTGGTCAAGCGGGCGCGCGGGGGCGATCTGGAAGCTTATGATGAACTCGTACAGCGTTATCAGGAGCGCATTTACGCAACGGTTTATCACATGACATCCAATCATGAGGACGCGAATGACCTTGCGCAGGAATCCTTCATCAAGGCGTTCCAAGCCTTGAAATCATTCAAAGGCGGTTCAAGTTTTTATACCTGGCTCTACCGGATTGCGGTCAATAAGACGATTAATTTTCTCAAACAGCGCAAAAATCGCATCCACATGAGTCTAAACGACTTGGATTTTAACACCGAACACGATCCCGATTTGGTGGCCTTTATTTCCGATAAAACGCCGCGCCGCGAGGCCAACTTGAGCGAACTCCAGGATAAATTGAACGCGGCCTTAATGAAACTGTCAGAACCACATAGATTGGTCGTCGTCCTGCATGATGTGCAGGGGTTGTCGCACGAAGAAATCGCAAAAGTAATGGATTGTAATATCGGTACAGTAAGATCGCGGCTCTTTTATGCCCGGCAACAATTGCAAGCTTGGTTGTCCGATTATTTGAAACCAACATGAACGAGAATCAACCGAATTTTGAGTCGTTACGCCGTTTGCTGGCGTTCAAACGCCGTGAAACGCCGCCCCCGGGGTATTTCAATAACTTTTCGCACCAGGTGATCGCGAGCATCCAAGCCGGTGAGACCGGGGCGGAGGCCGAGTGGTCGGGACGCTTGCTCGCCAGCATGCCGTGGCTGCTCAAATTGCTTCAATCCTTTGAAACCAAGCCGGTATTCGCGGGCGGATTTGCCACGGCCCTCTGTGCTTTGCTGCTGTTTGGCGCGGTGATGGAGCAGCGGCCGGAATTCGCAGCCCAAGCGATGTTGCAGCCACCGCCGACCCAGCCGCAACAAGTGGCTCCGCTTGCCTCGGCCACCGTGACGGCGTTGGCGGAACCGGTCAGCCAAATGTTGATCGCCGAAAACAGCACGAATCCGGTGATTAACTTTCAAAGTGCTTCCTCTGATTCGTTTGGGCAAATGCCGGTTAGCGCGCAGTTCGCCAGCTTTCCAATAGCATCAGGCAATTAGCTTTTTCGAGTGAAGTTCAAGGTCCCTCGCGTTTCCCGGGTGAAGGTTTCGCGCTTGTAAACTTGAAACCCCGCCGCTCTTTTCATTAAATCAGGCGGGTGCCAACCAAAATCATCGCGATCGCCAATCAAAAGGGCGGCGTGGGGAAGACGACCACGGCCGTCAATCTGGCCGCCTGCCTGGCCGCTCTCGGCAAACGGGTACTGCTGTTCGATCTTGATCCGCAGGCCAACGCCACCAGCGGGCTGGGTCTGGAAAAAACCGAAGGATCCAGTGCGTATCGCGTTTTGCTGGGCGAAGGCAGTTTGCTGGATAAAATTAAAGGCACCCCATTCGAACACCTTGAGGTTGTGCCCAGTGAAGTGGATTTGTGCGCCGCCGACCTGGAACTGGCGCGGTTGGAGAGCCACCTTCTGCGTGTGGCCAACGCCCTGAAACCGGTTCTGGAAAGCGGCCGCTTTGACATTGTTTTCATTGATTGTCCGCCCTCACTGGGTGTTCTCACCTTGAACGCTTTTATCGCCGCCAGCGACGGCCTGCTGGTGCCCCTGCAATGTGAGTATTACGCCCTGGAGGGCATCTCGATGATGAACCGGGTGCTGACACAACTGCGGGAGACGGGCCTCAATCCACACCTCGACATTTTCGGTGTCGTGATGACGATGTTTGATGGCCGCACCAAACTCTGCAATGAAGTCGTTGGCGAAGTGCGGAATTTGCTCGGCGCGCGCGTATTTGAAACCGTCATTCCGCGCAGCACGCGGCTGGCCGAGGCACCCAGTTTCGGCAAACCCATCATTCATTACGATAAATACAGTTCCGGCTCGGCGGCGTATGAATTGCTCGCGCAGGAAGTTCTCAAGCGACTGGAAATCGCCGGCAACGGGCCGACGGCCTGACCTGCTGCGCCCTTTAAATTTTCAACTTTTGTTCAGGAAAGAGCAAAACAAGTTAAGCTTTGCAGGAAGCCTCGTTCCAGGCTGGGAATCAGATGGAATAACGGCAGCCGGTTTCCCGGAAGGGACTGGTCTTGCGCAACGCGCGCTTGCCGTTATCCAGGGAAGTTACTAGACTTATTTTTTATACAATTATGGCCAGAGAAGTCATTGAGATGCCGATTGAATTGGCAACGATGGAGTTGCCGGACACGAAAACCATCCGCCTCAAATGGCCGGACGGTTACAACCCTGATTTTAAGACCGGACAATTCATCACGCTTTACTGGCCGGACACGCCGAATTACAAACGCGCCTACTCGCTGTCGTCCTGCGCCCTGGATCGCGGCTATTACGAAGTGACCATCAAGCGCGACGGTAAAATGGGCACGCGGCTGGTTGATTGGGCAAAGGCCGGCGACAAGCTCCTGGTCATACCGCCGGTCGGGAAATTCCTGCCCGTTTATGAGCCAAACAAACACCTGGTTTGTGTCGCCGGCGGTTCGGGGGTGACCCCGTTCCGTGGTTTTGTGCGCGAAGCCACGCGTCGTAAACTGGAGACAAAAATCACGGTCCTCTACAGCGTGCGCACGACGCGCAGCATCATCTTTCAGCAGGAGTTTCACCAGTTGGAAATTGAAAACCCGAATTTCAGTTTTTACGTGACCTGCACCCGGCTGGACGCGAATGATCCGTGGCAGGGACGCCGCGGGCGCATCACACCGGAGTTCGTCAAGGAGCATGTCCACGATCTGCCCAACACGATTTTCTACGCGTGCGGCCCCAACGAACTGGTTGAGTTCGCCGAGGAAGTGGTGTTGCGGGGAATGGGCGTGCCGAAGGAGCAGATGAAAACGGAAAAATGGGGCTGAACCGCACCGCACTCTTCGCCGCGCACCAAAAGCTTGGTGCGAAGTTGATTGATTTCGGCGGCTGGGAGATGCCCGTGCAATACACGAGCATCCTTGAGGAACATCTGGCCGTCCGCAACGCCGCCGGCATCTTCGACATCTCGCACATGGGTGAAGTTACCGTCAGCGGCAGAGTTGCGGCGGATTTCCTGAATCACACGCTGACCAACGACATTCGCAAACTCGCGTGCGGCCAGGGGCAATATACCGTGATGTGCAACGAGCGCGGCGGAGCCATAGACGACCTGTATGCTTACCGGCTTTCCGACGAAGTTTATTTGCTCATCATCAACGCTTCACGGGTCAAGGTGGATGTCGCGTGGTTGCAGGCCCGGGCTGCGCAATTTCCGCAACGGAGCGAATTGCAGCTCACCGATGCGTCGCACAATTACGCTGCTGTGGCCGTGCAAGGTCCGCGCGTAGGGGCATTCATTGCGCAGTGCATTCCGGGCGGCTCGAATTGCTCGACCCGGGTGGAACGCGTCACTGACCTGAAAAAGAATGAGATCGGCGGCTTTCCATTTCACGGCGGGGATGTCCTCGTTTCCCGCACCGGGTACACCGGCGAAGACGGGTTTGAAATTGTTGGGCGCGACGATTCCATCCAGCGAATCTGGGATACGTTGCTCAAAGTCGGGCAGCCGTTTGGCTTGAAACCCTGCGGGCTGGGCGCGCGCGATACGTTGCGCACGGAGGTTTGCTATCCGCTCTACGGCCACGAATTGGACGAAGATACGACGCCCATGGAGGCCGGCCTGGGATTCTTCGTTTCCCTCGACAAGGGAGAGTTTATGGGGCGCGCGATACTCGCCGGGCAAAAAGGCCATGGCGTCAAGAAAAGGCTGGCCGCCTTCAAAATGGCTGAAAAATGTGCGCCGCCTCGACCACATTATCCGATTTGGGCGAACGGTGCCAGGGTTGGCGGCGTTACCAGCGGCACCCAAAGTCCGTCATTGGGCGTCGGCATGGGCATGGGTTACGTGCCGCCGGAATTGGCCAAGCCGGGTACGGCGATTGAAATTGAAATCCGCGGCAAACACTCCCCTGCCCTTGTTGTGGCCAAGCCGATTTATCGAAAATCTTAGCACTTGGATGTTGAGGGAGTTCCCGGGTGCAAACCTGCTGCCCTGATCACCGCCGGGACTGAGAATCGCCCGGACCGGGGACGAATCAAGCCCGCCACCTTTCAGACTGCGATGGCTGAGAGTTTTTTTAGAAAAGGCGTAGCCGCCGACGTCGGTCGGCGCAAATCAAACAAGGGGCAATTATGTGGCGCGAACTGACGGTCGCGGCTACGGGATTACTTAAATTGACTTACGGAGTACCGTACTGGAAGACACGATAAAATCTCGCGGTGTCAGTTAAGGGCACGGTGAGCGTGCCCGGCGGGCCGGTATCGGTCCAGCTGGCGATCGAATTCGTCGCGGTCACTTCCCCGGTCGGCGAGGTAAACCAGGAGATCAGGTTGGTCGAGTACTCCACCTGATAGGTCCGGTTCGAAGTGGCAGGCCAGTTCAAAGTGACGGTGCTTAGAGCCGGTTGCACCTGCGCAGCCAGCGGCACAAAGGGCAGTGCGACAAAGCCGGCCTGCTGCAGGCCACGCTGGATTTCCGGATTTTGCATGAACAGCCGCCAGACATTCTGGTTCCGATAATTCTCGGCCATGATGACGATGGGGCCCTGGTCAATGCCCAGTTCGGCGTTGTCGTACCAGGCGGCGCTCAGGTTAAACGCGTCGATGAACCCGTATTGTGTCCAGAATCTGATTCGTCCGTTGTTGTAGAAGTTTTCCATGGTTGGCAGCGCGATTTCGGGAGCGAAAGCCAAAGCGCCGCCCGCAGCGGTGAACGTAATCGTGCCGTTGTCATTTTGAGCCGGCGGGGCGCCGTGCGCCGAGTAGCCGTAAGGATCATCCGAGGCCGTCAATCCCCAAACGAGGCTGCTGTATCCCGGCCAGCCCAGCGGGTCGGCAATGCAGTACGCCTGCTGGGCGAGCGCCGCCCGGTGCGAGTTCTCAAAGTAAGTGCTGTTCCTGGCGTTCATATAGGCGTCCCCCACATGGCGAAAGTCGATCCAGGAGTGGGAGTATTCGTGGCCGAACAACGGAGGAAACGTAACGAACGACTGGCCATAATACGTGGCCCAGACATAGCCACTGGTCCAATAGTTCCAGCAGGCGGCCGGTATCGAATTACTCGTGGCGCCGATGCCGAGCAAATAAATCAGCATCCCTTCGTCATAGCCGATCCAGTTGCCAAAGGTGCTGAAGCCGCTGTTGGGCAGCCAGCCCATCCGGACACCGTTCGTGCCGGGCACGTCGGGGGCCATCCAGGCCCAATTCACACGATCGAAGATTGCGCCGGCTTCCGTCCGGATGCTGGTCTCGGTTGCGTTAGTGCCGCTGAAATATTGTTTGGCGTAAAGAACTCCTCCCAGCAGCAAGGCGGTATCAATTGAGGACAGTTCCGAATTACCCGAGCGGGTGGCCACGGTCATGTCCAGAAAGTGATAGAACCATCCGTTATACCCGATGTCGCCGGAGGCATTGGGACCTTGCGGCCCGTTCCAAAAGGTGTTCAACGTCGTCAAAACCCGCGCCGAGCCCTGATCGCGCGATATCCAGCCGTGGTCAATGGCTATCCCGATGGCGGTCAGCCCGAACCCGACGGACGCGATGCTGCAGGCCGAGCCCGCTGTGGAACGATCCGGGATAAGCCCATTGGCCGGGTTCGCCGTGTACCAAAAATAATCGAAATTGGCCTGCTCCAGATAATCCAGAAAGGCGTCGTCACTGGCAAAAGCAGCCGGCAAGGTGGACACGGTCGTCGAAGGCGGACTGGTCTGGGACGACAGATTCACCGCCGCCACCTGGTAGTAATACGTCTGCCCGTCGCTGACGCTCAGATCGCAGTAACCCAACGACGTCAACAGGCTGGAATTCAGTTTTGCAAAGGGTCCGCCGCTGCTGGTCGAGCGATACACGTTGTAACCCAAGAGATTGGGTCCCGGGTCGAGGTCCCAGTGCACAATGGCGCTTTTATCACCTGAAAATACCACCACATTGGTTGGGGCCACCGGCTGAGCACGGACGCCCCAGCCGACCGCCACCAGTAGAATTGAAAGGAACAGAATGCGTTTCATTCGAGATTGGGGCAGCTATAACCGTTAGCCTAGCATTGAAAAAGAAACGGTCAAGGTAATTTGAATTTGGACAGATCCGGTTCCTGGCCGGAAAAAGAACTAGTCCGAAAAACAAGTTGACAACCTTAAATTACGTTGTAATAGTCGCGATAAGGCCCCTTTCCTTGGAGACGTAGCAAGCGCATTGCCCGGAAAAGGGGAGAGAGGTTAGCCATTAAAGAATATCATATGAATGCTTCAGCCAGCCGTAACGCGGTCGTTCAGAACCCGCCTGACTCAACAACACCCGCCAGTTGGTCGCACTTGTTCATAACCCTGGCCGCCGGATTTCTGCTGGCGACCAGCCAGGTGCAGGCAGCAAATCTTTTGGCGGATCCGGGCTTTGAATCTGACCCGGGAGGGCAGCATGTCGCGGCCGGCTGGACGTATTTTGCGCCACCGACACTCCCTCCCACGACCAAGGATTATTGGGTAGTGAATCAATCATCCGCTGGCGGAAACTTTCCGCCGCACTCAGGAATTCAGTTTTGGAAAGAATGGGGTGCGCTTTACAGCGGCACCGTAAGCAATGTGGCGGGCATATACCAGACCTACAACAGCAGCCCGGGGTCCATTTATCAGGCCAACGGCTGGATGGCCACGGCACAGGGCGACCTTTTGGGCGTGGATTGTTATACCTGGTTGCAGGTCGAGTTTCTTGATTCGGGCAGCAACCTCCTGGCTCTTTACAAATCCGCTCCCTTCAACCGGAGCGTGGCATTGTCCACCAATTGGTATCCGTTTTCGGTGACGAATGCCTGTGATTTAACTCAGCCGATTGCCACGGGCGACCCGTATTTTACCACCTACGCCGTGACCGGCTCGGTCAGCCAGTTGGTGGCTCCGGCGGGAACTGCGGCGATTCGCTTCCGCTATTGCTATTTCCAGGCCGGAACCGAAGGCGGCTCGGCCTTTTTTGACGACGGGGTTTTGAACCAGGTCAGCGGCCCGGTTCCGCCAACGATTACCGGTCTTTCTCCGCAAAACATGATTTTAGTTCCGCCCGGCAACGGCATCACGTTCACGGTCACTTCACCCAGCGGCTTTACCATCAGCAGTAATGCCATTCATCTGGTGTTAAATGGAACGGACGTCTCCGGGGCCCTGGCCATCAGCGGTTCCGCTTCGAGCAAGAATGTGGCCTATTCCGGGCTGCAGTCCAACGCCGCCTATAACGTATCCATCAACGTTTCGGACAGCAGCAACCAGACTGCCAGTGCCAGCACTTATTTTGAGACAACCTGGTACGGAGCCCAGCCGGCGACGTACTTGTGGGAGGCTGAAGACTGGGATTTCACCAACGGCCTGTACCTGGACAATCCGGATATTTGTAACGCTCCTGGCGACCCCAACTGCTATTTTGGCAAGGTGGGCGTGCAAAATGTGGACGAGTTTAACACCAGCGGCTTATCCGGGAGTTACCGCAGCGGCGACCCGATGGGACAAGCCCCGTCTCAGGATTATTCGCGGCCCAATCTCTTCGCCGCCAACCGGGTTGACTACGCCATCAATCCGTTTATAGGCAACCCCTCATATGTCGGCGCCGAATGGGTCAATTACACCCGCGACTGGCCGACGAGCACCAACTGGATCATTGCCCGTCTCGCCACCGGCACGGGTTTCTCCGGAAGCTTGCAAGTCAGCGTGATCAATGGCGCCGTGACCAATGTGGTGGGCACCTTCTCGATCCTCAGCGGTCTGGGCTGGAGTACCTTCCAGTACGTCTATTTGCAGAACACCAACAACCAGAATGCCGTCGTCGTTCTCAGCGGCAAGGAGACCTTGCAGGTAACCAGCGGCGGTAATCTCCTGCCCACCTTCTTCATGCTGGTGCCCGCGCAACTCGATTTGCCATTACTGACCCGGCTTTATCCGGATGGCAAACATCCGTTTGAACCGACCAATACCTTAAGCTTCACGGCGACCACGGGTGCGGGAGCCATCTTCAACGCCAACAGCATCCAGGTGATCCTGGACGGCAACAATGTCACGTCCAATCTGGTTGTCACCGGCTCGAATTTGAGCAATAACGTGGTGTATCCCGGGCTGGAGCTTAACGCCATCCACACGGCGATTATTAACGTGACCAACTCGCTCGGTCACGGCATCAGCATCACCAATCAGTTCGATACCTTCAGCCAGACCAATTACATGGTTGAGGCGGAGGATTTCGACTACAATGGCGGGCAGTATGTCGCCTCCGCGAGTTACACCCCGGACTGCTATGCGTCTTTCGTGTCGGTCAGTAACATTGATTTCCAACATACCGTTGTTTCCGGCGAACCGACGGACGGAACCGACTTCAATTATCGGCAGAACGGGATTCCGCAGCAGTCCGAAACCGGCGATTACTATCGGACGATTTTCGCCAATAGCTTCTCGCCCGATTACCAGTTGTATTGGTACGGGGGCGGAGACTGGGCCAATTACACCCGCGATTATCCCTTGGGCAAATTCAACGTTTATGCCCGGTCGTCCGGCCTGGGCGCCTTTACGATGAACCTGGGCCAGGTGGTCAGCGGCCTGGGGACAACCAATCAACTGGTCAAACCGATTGGCCAGTTCAGTTCCAACCTCCCCGGTATTAATACGTTTGCCTGGGTGCCATTGACCGATGCCGGTGGCGTTGCGCCGGCCACCGTGACTATTACCGGAGTAACCACATTGCAGGTCTCAACTCCGACGGGCAATTGCTATCCGAATTATTTCATGCTCGTGCCGACTTCGACCCTCACCGCTTCGGCGGCGCGGTCCGGCAATAACATCAACATTTCCTTCCCGACTCAGAACGGATGGAGTTACCGGGTCTTTTATCGGACGAATCTGACCACCGGCGGTTGGACTTTGTTGAACTCGGCGGTCGGCAACGGCTCGGTCGTCTCCGTGACGGACGTCAACCCCGGCGATAACCAGCGGTTTTACAAAGTGACATCGCCATGAAATGCGCCAGCCCCAAGCAGCTGATTCCGGAAACCATTTCCGGGCGACGCCGGCCTGGTTTTACCTTGATTGAGTTGCTGGTGGTTATTGCCATCATCGCCATCCTGGCCGCGATGCTCTTGCCGGCTCTCAGCGCAGCGAAAATCAGGGCGCAGGGCACCAGTGACATGAACAACACCAAACAACTGGCGACGGCGGCAATCATGTATGCCGGCGACAATCAGGATCATAACCCGCCCGACATGGATGGTGTTGGGGCGCCTTATCGCGCCGGTGTAGACCCGCAAGCTCCCTGTTGGGTGGCGGGAATGCTCACGCTCGGTTCGGGTGGAAACAGAGACAACACCAATACCGCCATGCTGGTTGACAACTCGGCGTATCCCAATGGCGCTTTTTTGGGGAGTTATCTCGGTAAAAACTACAAAGTGTTCAAGTGCCCGGCGGACCAGTCGGTTTACACCCTTTTTGGCCGCACTTCCCCGCGAGTTCGCAGTTATTCGATGAACAATTTCGTTGGCTTCCCGGCCGAGTCCAGTACCGGTGGCAGTGCGTCCGGCCCAAACAACCCTGCGAATTCGCCCACGCCCTTCAACACCCTTTCCAGCGTCCACTCGCCTTCGCGGACATTCCTATACCTGGACGAGCGCCCGGATAGCATCAACGACGGCGTTTTCAGCACCGACGAAGCGCCAGGCAACCTTCATCTGCGCGATGTTCCTGCCGCTTACATCGGTGGCGCAGCCGGCTTTTCCTTTGCCGACGGCCATTCCATCATTCACAAATGGAATGCAGGCTGGATTACCCAGCCGATTCTGCGGACCCCGATCAACGACCATTATTATTCAGCCGGCGATCCTGAGATTACGGACTTGCGCTGGATCCAGCAG
>DATEGR010000055.1:0-5780 GCA_035279985.1 Verrucomicrobiia bacterium | reverse complement strand
GCCGGCCTTGCCGGTGCTGCAAGAGGTCCTCAAGTTCACGTTGCCGGTCGGATAGCCGGTGACCGGATCGAAGCCGGCAGCGTAAACCTGCTCCGAGATGCCGCCGCAATCGTAGCCGAGAATTTGGAAGGCAGTTGACTGCGGTAACAACAGTTGTGCCGGCTTGGGTTGTGTTACCGTCCGGTAAAATCCCTGGCCAGCCGAGATGGCATTGCTGAGGGTAACCGACCTCACGCTTCCGAAGCCCTGGATCCCGGCCAGAGTATTGGTCCACGGCTGCGACAAATCCGGACACGTTTGCACACCGTAATAGTTCGTGCTGGTGGTCGGAAACGAGAAAACCAGATTGTTACTCGACAAGGTCAGGGCCAGGCTGCCCGGCGGGAGGGTCAACGCGGTCGCAGAAAACGGTGTTGTCAGAGTGGGGGCCACAAGCCAGGCCAGAGCGAGAACGCACGGAAACCTTGTTTTCATATGCCCAACCTTTCTTTTATAAGCTAATATGAACTGTTACCAGATATAATGGAATTCACATCGTTGTCAAGCTTAGCTTGTCGTTGAGTCGCAAATGATTCCGATGGCGGTGCCCGATCAGCTCAGGTTTCGGCGGTCGAATGCCACTCTAAAACCAAATTGGATTACTGTCCGGACTCACCCTGACGACGGAGGTCAGTGCTCAGAAGTCAGTGGTCAGTAGTCCAAAGCCAAAGGCGAAACGCCGGAAACCAGCAGGCTGGTGCGAAGGATTCTGCGGGTGCTGCGGTGACACGAATTTCACGAATTTACACGGATTGAATCTGCGCCATCCGCGAAATCCGTGGTTAAAATGTTTTCACGTATTATTAAGTAGTCAAAACTTTGTTCTATGCGGTTGGAAGAATATCGCGTGGTTCGTTTGTTTCGCGGTTAACCCACCGCGTTGCCGGCGGTCAGGGCTTTTGTCATCTCAACGCAGCCGCAACTTACGGCGCCTCCACGGCCCGGAAAAACCGGCTTACGTGGTTGGTGACACTGAAGCCATCGGCGCGAAGCTCGCCCGCGCTCGGCACCACGACATTGGTCGTCGGGATCCAGGCCGATATCGGCAGGGCCAGATTTGTGCTCGTGTAAATGCTCACCCGCGCGGTCCGACCGGCGGCGACGGGACTGCCGTCCACATCCACCAGGAACAGCGAAAACGTGCCGCCGGAAACCACGGGCGGAAGGAAACGGAGTTGCGGGTTGAGCATGGCGTTCAGGCTCGTCGTCGCGCCATAGGGGTTCGAGACCACGACGCTGTACGCACCCGAGCTGCCCGGTACAACGGTGAAGCTCAGCGCGCTGTTGGTGGCGGAAGGCAGGTTGGTGCCATTGAGCCGCCATTGGTAACCGAGCGGCGAGGTTCCCGCGGCGACCACATTAAAGCCCGCCGTGGCGCCGAGGGGAAGGACCTGATCCGACGGGCCTGAAAGGATGCTGGGTGGGATTTTCCCCGACCACAGGAGGGCATCGGCCATGAGGCGCGCGCCGTCGGTGCTGGAGACCCAGAGATCACTGCGCACATCACTGGACGGCGGGAAAAAGTTCAGCCCGGCGAAATGCCCCGCCCCGATGTCTTTGGCGCCGACCAGCGGCTGGCCGTTGCTCCAGTGCGCGACCAGGGTGGCGCCCGCGGCAATGGTGATGGAACTGTTTTGGAAGCTGGAGCTCCCGCCGTTGAAAGACCCGACCGCATCGAGCAGCGGATGGGACGGCAGGTCCTTGACCAGCGTCAGGCCCGGAGTGCCGGCCTGGCCGGCAGTGGTGAACGGCAGATAGCCGCCCGACACGAGGCGTCCCTGGATGGACAGAGTGCCTGAATTCCAGTAAGCAAAAGTGGCCAGCGCCAACCCGCCGCCCTGGTCAAGATAATCGGCGAGGACGTTGCCCATCCCGACATTGTCGCTGAAACCCTGATCGGAATAGACCAGCACGGATTGGTACGCGCGGAGCTGGGCCAGGGAAGGCACCGGATAGCCGGTGGTGACGGGGATGATATCCACGCGCGGAATGGAACCGACGCCGGCGATTTTGTTGGCCACATCCGCATTCCAGTCAGGTAACGACTCCCCCGTCACCACTGCCACCGCTGCGCTGGTGTAAAGATCGTACCCCCGCCAGGTGCCGCCGGAGTTGTCCACGATAAACACCTTGCCATTGCAGAAACTGAAGCTCCAGCTGGAATCGGTGTTTGCACCGGCACCGGGCAACGTCACCTGGGTCAGGCGATTACCATTGGTATCCCAAATTGAAAGTATCCCGCTGCCATTGTAAGTCAGCCAGAAGTTGCCCATGGCAGCCAGGCCACGGCTTTGCGGATAGGTATTTTCACCGGCCATGGCGCCGTAGCCGATCAAGTTGACGGCGCCGAGGTAAACGCCGCTGGTGTTCCAACGCGAAACGACCCCTCCACTCATGGCGTCAAATTCCGTTCCGGCTCCATTGAGCACGACCGACGATTGGGAGTCGAGAGTTCCGCCGGTCAGGGTGATGCCGGAACTGGCGAACACCCCGGGACTGGTCTGCTGATAAATCACGCCGCTACTTATGGCGCGGGCCAGAACCGTGCCGTCTGCCCGGGTGCAAACCGAGCGAAAATCCAACCCCGGAGAATAGGTCGCTACCACTGCGCCTGACAACGAGTAGCGGGCGAGCCGGACGCCGCTTGAGGAGCCGCCGGAGCACGACCAGTAGTTGGTGCCATCGAACGCCATCCCCATGGCATGGGCGGGCAGCGCATCGGTAAAGGTGACGTTGGTATGGACGGAAAAACCGTTGATAACCGGCGCGCCGGCGGTGGCGCTGGCGCCGCAACCGGAAGCGTTGAACACCGTCAATCCCAGAGTCACCATGTTCGAACCGCCGGCCACGTAAGTGACCGTCGGCTGGTTCGCCGGGCCGGTGATGATGCCATTGGTAATCGTCCAGGCATAGCCGGCAAAACCGCCGGGCCCGCTGGCCTGATTGCTTGCGGAATTTGCGAACACATTGGCCGGGGACAAGGTGATGGTTGGCGGGGCCACCGAACTGATCGTCACCGTGGCGCTGCCATTGTTGCTGACCGGGCAGCCTTGCGCATCCGTGCCCGAACTCACCTGATAGGTGGTCGTGGCGGCCGGGCTGACCGTAAAGACCAGCGGGCTGCTTCCGGATTGTGTCCCGCCGCCATTATCGAGGGTTACGGTATAGGGCGAAACCCCGCCGCTCAGCGTAACGGTGACGAGGCCCGGGCTGCCGGCGCAAACCGTTCCGCCGCCGCCCACCGTGCCGGTAATCGTCGGACACGGCACGGCCACCGAATCGGCGGCAGCGTTGTTACCCTTGCTGGATTCCAGGATTTTATTGTTCGGGTCCACCATGCAGACACCACTGCTGCGGGGATTTCCAAAAGTGCCGGTGAGCGTCGGGGTGGCGGTGAATTGGACGTCGAATGAACCGCCCACGTTGATGGTCACCGTGCCGGACGCAATCACCGTCAAATTCGAGCTTCCGTCGATGCCGGAAAGCAGCGTGCCGGAAACGCCATTCACATTGGCAACGGATGGAGATCCATAGGTGACGTTCCCGGCCGGCAGGTTATCCAGAACCACGGCGTCGCCGGCGGAGAAGGTCGCCGGGAAGGAACCCGCGTTGGCGACGTGGATGGTCCAGATCCAGGCGTTGCCCACCATGCCGATGCCGCCCACGTTATTGGTCTTAGTAACCGTCAGGTCCGGGCATTGAATCGTAATGATTGCCGCGGCCACGCCGTTGTCCATGATGGCGCTCGCGCTGCCGGTATTGCAGGTGTTGTCGTTGGTGAACGTGGCGGTGGCCAGCCCATTGGCCTGGATGGCGATCTGGGCGGCGGCCAGCGTCCCATGGACTACGCCGGTCCAGGTCAGCGGCAGGCCGATGAGCACCGGGACCTGGGCCGGTGTCAGGATCTGGTTGCTCGAGTTCTTGAGAACACTGGCGGTCAGGGTGGTGAACTGGCCGAGGTTGATGGTGCCCGGGCTGGCGGTGTTGGTGATGATCAACCACGGGTTGAAGGCCAGCGTGCCTCCGTCGCTCGCGGCCACATCGCAACCGGCGGCGCCCGGACCGCCATTGCAGCCCCACCAGTTGTTGGTGGCGATGGTGTTGGCCCCGTTGCTGCCGTGATTGTAGAGCGCGCCGCCTCCGTGCGTCGCCGTGTTGCCGGTCAGGCGGCAGAAGCCCAGGTTGACCGTCCCGGAATCCACGTACAGCGCCCCGCCCTGACCGCCCTGGCCGGTCGCAGCATTGTTGACAAAGGTCGAATTGACGATGTTGAGGATGCCGACGTTCAACTGGATCGCGCCGCCGTAGGTATTCCCGGAATTGCCGACCGCGCGGTTGTTGTTGAAGGTGCAGCCGGTGAGGGTGTGCACCGAGCCGGCCGGGGTCTCAATCATGATGGCGCCAGCCCCGTCGGGTCCCGCACCGGAATTGTTGGTCATGCTGTTGTTGATGAAAGTCGAATTGGTGACGTTCAGCGAGGACACGACCGATTGCGCCAGGACAAAAATCGCTCCGCCGAAACTTTGTCCCGAGGTGTTGTTGCTGAACGTGCAGGCGGTGATGTTCAAGTCGCCGCCGGCCATTTGAATGCCGCCGCCGGGTTCCTGCGTGGTATTGGTCACACAATGGTTGTTCTGGAGCACGCAACTGCCCAGGTTCAGAACGTCCTTGGGAATCGAGGTCACGCTCCCGGCGAGAATCCCCGCGCCACCGAGGTTGTCGGCGCCGTCGTGTCCCCCCTGGATGGTGACATTGGAGACGGTCACGACCGTGCGGCCGGCGGAATTGAAATCAATGTTAAAAACCCGGTTGGAACCGTCGGTCTGGTTGACAATCGTGCTGGCCGCGCCGGCGCCGAGGATGGTGTTCGTCTTGCCTCCGTTCGGGGCAACTCCGAGCTCGCCGAGCGTCAGGTTATAGGTGCCGGCGGGAACATTGATGGTGGTCGCGCCGCTTTGCGCATTGGCCGCCTCAATCGCCGAGCGCAACGAGACCTGTCCGCCGCTGTCGTTGGGCGAAGACGCGGGATTGACCGCGTGCGTGTCGTTGCTGGTATTGACGGTGAAAGGTCCCGCCCCGCGGACGTACGGCACGGCCAGCAGGGAAGCCACCGCCACCAACAGCCGGCCTCCCCGGCCAACGGCCCGTGACATCTTTTTCATGGTTGGGTTTTGTGGTCGCCGGTCTGATTCATGTCTCAATCGGTTCCCTATTCTCAAGCGGCGCGGCTAGCTGCGCGCCGGGAAAACTCCCTGCAAAGCGATAATGAACGTCAGGCACAAATACGGCGGCAGGTTGTTGTGCGGCTGGCCGCCTCCAGCGATCGCCAGCGCCTGCGGACTCATCGCCACATTCGTCGTGCCATTCGGGTCACTGGCGGCATAAACGTTCAACGGCGTCTTGCCGAGTTTGGATTCGCCCCACGCGGCGCCCGCCGGCGAGTCCGTGCCGCCGCTGGTCGAAGCCTGGGCCGTGTGCGTGTGAGCCGGCATCTCCGTGTCCAGCAGCGTCACCGTCTGCTCGCCGCCGATTTCCCCGAGATCACGCAAAGACAGGCCCGGTCCCTGGCCGGGGGCCAACGGCACCGAACCCTGGAGATTGGGCAGACCGAACGTGCTTTTACCGTCACCACCGTAGTTGGTGCCCAGGAGTGAAAACAGCGCGGTGTTCTGACTGATGGGCATCAACTGCCCGTTGCACAGCGCCCAGCCGGTCGGCGCAAAGTTGCCCGCAAAGATTCT
>DATEGR010000054.1:0-3916 GCA_035279985.1 Verrucomicrobiia bacterium | reverse complement strand
GGTGGTGATTTCAGGCAAAATGCCGATCACCTTCTGGCAGTTGCTGCATCTGAATTTGTCTTCACAATTTTCCGTGGTCGGGGCTTTTTTCAACAATGGCGAGGTGCGGAAGACTCTGGCATTGATGTCATTAAGCTCATTGGCCCCACTGTTGATGCTGTCAATCCGCTGGCATGCAAGCTTCGGCGATACCAGCCAGATGGGAAGGGCGCTGGCGTCCCTCATGTTTCACTTCGTGCATGCCGTCTTTCTGCTCATCTGCGTTTGGGTTGTCTTTGATCCACCGTTCAGCCCACGGGAAAATAATTTCGGATTGACGCTTTACTATTTAAGCGCGCTGGGCGTGGGTTACTACAGTGGCTATTTTTTATTGGTTTTTCGAAAAGAACCTGGCACCCGCTTTCTGCCGCGGGGAACACCCCAATTTAATTTCTGGAATTTCCTGACGGTGACGATGGTGTGGCTGCTTTTCCTGGCGACGCTGGCCGGGTTGATTTGCAAGAACGCGCCGCAAATCCGCGTGGTCAACGACGACACGTTTCAACGTTACACTTCGCTGGTGGTGCAAAGCCTGCCTCGGACGAGCGGCATATTGTTGAGCGACGACTGGCGGTGCCTGTATCTGACCGAAGCAGCACTCACCCGTGAGGGCCGGGCGAAGGATTTTGTTTTTCTGGACACACAATCTTTCGTGCTGCCGGCCTATCACCAGTTCTTGCGTGAAAGATATCCGGAACGTTGGCCTGACACCTTCAATGCCAGGGACACCAACACGGTCAGCCCGCTGCAACTGGTCATTCTTTTAACGAAGCTGGCCAAAACCAACGAGCTTTACTATTTGCATCCCAGCTTCGGCTATTATTTTGAACAGTTTTACCTGGAGCCGCACGGGTTGGTGTACCGGCTCAAAACGCTGCCCAGTGACACCTTGTTGCCGCCACTGGTGGATAACGATGAAATTGATGCGAACGAGGCGTTTTGGGCGCGCGCAGAAATGAAGGCCTTCAAGCCCGTTGAACGCGCCCTGGCCGCTCCCCAGCCGGCGGAGTCCCAACCCTGGAGCGAAACCGTATTCGCCTGGCTGCACGTGCCGCAGGAACAGGACCTGAACGCCATTGTAGCCGGGGGTTTTTACTCGCGTGGCTTGGATTATTGGGGTGTCGAACTGCAACGCGCCGGAAACCTTGCCATCGCCGCCGAACATTTTGCGACGGCCCAAAAACTCAATCCCGACAATGGCGTCGCACGAATCAATCTCCAGTTCAACCACAGTCTTCAAGCCGGTGAACAAGTGCCGGTAGACCTGGCCAAAGCCACGCTTGATCAATTAGGCAAGTATAATTCATGGAGTTCAGTGCTGGAGGTCGGCGGACCGTTCGACGAGCCCAGCTTTTGTTTTCAGAACGGCCTCCTCTGGATACGAAACGGGTGGTTCCGCCAGGCGCTGGCGTCGTTCGCACGCGTCTGCCAGCTCGAGCCGGATAATCTGCCCGCACATCTCTGGCTCGCACAACTCTACGGTTTCAATCGTTTACCCGACCACGCGCTGAAGGTGATCCAGGCGATGCGCAGCCAGCCGAAAAAATTCCCTCTCGACGAGACCAACCAGATGCAACTTACGCTCATAGAAGCGGCTGCTTGTTTCCAGAAGGACGACCTTGCCCGCGGCACACAACTGCTCGACGCTGAGATGGCACACAATCCGACGAACAACGCCCTGTTGGTGACCGCCACCCAATTTTTTGTGGCCAAGGGTCTCTACACCAATGCCCTGAAGGTTATTAACTCCAGATTGCGTGATTCGCCCGATGATCCGGACTGGTTGTTCAGCAAAAGCTACGTTTATCTCCAGCTTAAAGATTATGACAGGGCGATACCCGTGCTGAACCAGGTCCTGTCCCAGCAGGCCGACAATCACACCGCGCTGTTCAATCGTGCCGTTGCCTATCTCAGCGCCGGCAAGCTCGACGATGCCCTCGCCGACTATCAGAAGTTGAACCAGTCTTTCACCAACTCATTCCGGGTTGACTATGGCCTCGGCGAAATTGCCTGGCGTAAACACGAAACCAACAACGCCATCAAGTATTACAAACTCTATCTGGCCAATGCGAATACCAACACCGCCGAGGCAACCAACATCAGGCAGCGGCTTCGCCAGCTCGAAGGCGCGTCGCATTGAGGGCGCGTGCCGGCCGAGGATTGTTCTTTTGTGCTTTTCGTGGTTAAATTCGGACCGTGAAACTGCTCTTCATTGGCGATATCGTGGGGCAACCCGGCCGGCACGCGGTCAAGGAACTCCTGCCCAAACTCCGCGAAGAACACGCGCTCGATTTCGTCATTGCGAATGGTGAGAACTCCGCCGGCGGCTCCGGCATCACCCCCAAAACCGCCGGGGAAATTTTCTCCGCCGGCGTGGACGTCATTACCAGCGGCGACCATCTGTGGGACCAGAAGGAAGTCATGGAACTCCTGGCCAATGAAAAACGTTTTCTACGTCCGCTGAATTATCCAACAAATACGCCCGGCCACGGCAGCGCAATTTTTGAATCCCGAACTCCGAACTCTGAACTCCGAACTCCGAATTTGATTGCCGTTCTGAATGCGCAGGGCCGCACCTTCATGCCGCCACTGGAAAATCCATTCTTGCTCGCGGCGGAGGAGGTGAAACGGTTGCGGGCACAGACCAGGGTCATCTTCGTGGATTTTCACGCCGAAGCGACTTCGGAAAAAATCGCGTTCGCGCGGTTTCTCGACGGGCAGGTGAGCGCGGTGGTGGGCACCCACACCCACGTGCAAACGGCGGACGAACAGATTTTCCCCGGCGGCACGGCGTATCTGAGCGACGCCGGCTTCACCGGCCCGCACGAAAGTGTGCTGGGCCGTGAAATTGAGCCCGTCGTCAAACGCTTTCTCACCACCATGCCGCAACGCTTTGAAGTGGCCAAAGACCGCGTGCTGCTCCACGGCGCGGTGATTGAGATTGATGACCTCAACGGCAAGGCGGTGAAAATTCAGCGCATATCGGAAGCCCTGCCGTGACCGGCCAGCAAAGGGGCCGCGATCGGACTTCGACAAATTGTTTTCGCCGGCGGTTGTGACTTCAAAAGTCAGGTCAGTGAATCTGATTCTGGTTTCATCCGGTTGTCGCGCGATGCCGGCGCCAGACATGGGCAAGAAATTCAAAAAACCACGAAATTCGCACATGTATTTGTTGCTGTGGCTCCATGCTCCGCTCACGCGTTTATGGGCTCGTGATGCTCATGGCCCTGAAGCGGCTCGACAGATTGGGAATAATTGTCCGGCGTGGGATGCTCCGCGTGCGTGCGTTGTTCGGCATCATAGACCGCGACTTCCTGCTCCAACATGCGAGAGATGAGAAACAGGCCGTAGAGCGTCGCGCCAACCGGAAACGTCGCATAAAGCCCGGGAAACTTGCCAACGCCGACAATGCCGCTCACGAACAACACACCCGGCACGAAATTTATTATCGTCAGCGCGAGCAACATTTTTGTCAGCCGGCTCATACATCAAGCACCTCATTGGCTTGGACTCAAATTGGCGGGGAATTGCTCAATATTCAGCTCACCGGCATCGCTGCCGGACCAGGTCGGCAATCTTCCGTTGACGGCCAAAAAGTCAGTGGTAGGTTTTTGCGGAAATTAAGAACCCATAAACTCATGCATAAGCTTACTGAAAGCGGGGAAATTTTTGTCAGACCGGCCATACCCCTCTTTGAATCCATTGTCGTCGGCGCGAAGCGACGCGTCGTTGCGAGAGGGCTGGTCTTGACGGGGCTGATTTTATCCGGACTGGCATTGCCGGCTGGAGCTTTGACCATTAGTGTAACCTATGATTCCAGCGTGACCAGTCTGGCCAACGCCGCTCAGGTGGAAACGGCATTTGAAATGGCCGCGCA
>DATEGR010000053.1:0-8511 GCA_035279985.1 Verrucomicrobiia bacterium | reverse complement strand
AACAGACGACCAGGGAACAAGTGGATTACCTGCCCGCGCAGGACCCGGCTATCGCAACGCGATTTCCCGAAATTCCCCGCGAACAGTTCGACACGGCCGTCCAACTCATCGAATCCGATGGCACGGTCTATTCCGGCGCGGAAGCGGTGTTTCGTGCGCTGGCCCGCCGTCCGCATTATCAATGGCCGCGGCGCACTTACGAAAACTCGCCGGCCTTTGCTGATATTACGGAATGGGCTTACCGATTGGTTGCCGGAAACCGGACATTTTTCTCCCGGCTGACGCGCTGGTTTTGGGGGCGGCACGTCGAACCGCCGGCGCATCTGCTTACGCGCTGGCTTTTTCTGCGTGCCCTGGGTGTGGTTTACCTCGTCGCGTTCGTTTCGTTGTGGACGCAAATCGGTGGTCTGATCGGCCATAACGGTATTTTGCCGACTGACCAGTTCATGGCGGCGGCCAAGCAGCAATGCGACCTGCAGCGAATCGGTTTGGAACGATTTCACCTGCTGCCGACGTTGTGTTGGGTCAATTCATCTGACGGATTTCTCTATTTCCAATGTGCGGCGGGCACGGTGCTGGCCGTCCTTCTGGTGGCCGGCATTGCACCCGTACCGTGCCTCGCCTTGTTGTGGCTGTTGTATCTCTCGCTGGTGACGGCCGGGCGTGATTTCCTTGGTTTCCAATGGGACAACTTGCTGCTCGAGGCCGGTTTTCTCGCCATCTTCTTTGCGCCATGGCAATGGCTGCCACACCATTTGCGAAGTTTGTTATCCGGAGCGCGCACGGCTTCGTCCGCGAGTTTCCAAACCCAGGTTGACACGGACAAGGCTGTCCGCGCTCCGGTTTCAGAAGCACCGCCGTCCCGAATCGCGTTCTGGCTGCTGCGGTTGTTGTTGTTCAAATTGATGTTCTCATCCGGTTGCGTGAAACTTTTCAGCGGGGATGCAACCTGGCGCAATCTCACGGCCCTGACGTTCCACTACCAGACCCAGCCGCTCCCGACATGGATTGGGTGGTACGCGAATCAATTGCCGCTGTGGTTTCAGAAATGTTCGTGCGCCGGCATGTTTGCCATCGAGCTCGGTGCGCCGTTTTTGATTTTTGCGCCGCGCAGATTGCGATTTTGCGGCGGAGCAGCCATTGCGTTTCTGCAACTCCTGATTTTACTGACCGGCAACTACACCTTTTTTAACTGGCTGACTCTGGCCTTGTGCCTGTTGTTGCTGGATGACTTCACCCTGGCAAAATTCACGCCCGCCGGGTTGCGCCATCTTTTGAGATTCAATGCTCAAATCAGTGGTGGGGCGAGCGTCCCCGCGAACCGGCTCCTCGGTGGCCTCGCCCCGCCAGCAATGACTCTCAACCCTCGACCCTCGACTCCCGGCAAACTTTTCCGCTGGCCCGGGTCCGTCATGGTGCCGCTCGCGGTCCTGGTGATCAGCCTTTATGCGTTCCAGATAAGCCTGACGCTCGGCGCGCGACCGGCCTGGTTCTATCCGGTGGCCGTTGCGAATGCCTGGCTCGAACCGTTTCGCACGTTCAACGGCTACGGCCTGTTTGCCGTGATGACCACCGAGCGGCGCGAAATCATCGTGGAAGGCAGCGACGACGGAATCAACTGGCGGGCCTATGAATTCAAATACAAACCCGGCGACGTGGACCGGCCTCCGGCGTTTGTCGCGCCGCATCAGCCGCGATTGGACTGGCAGATGTGGTTCGCCGCCCTGGGCGATTACCGGCAGAACCCGTGGTTTGTGAATTTCTGCCTTCGCCTGTTGCAAGGTTCGCCGGAGGTTTCGGCGTTGCTGGAAAAAAATCCGTTTCCGGATCATCCGCCCCATTACCTCCGCGCCGGGCTTTACGCTTACCGGTTTACCGGCTTCGCCGAGCGCCGTGCCTCGGGCGCCTGGTGGAAACGAGAACATATCGGCGAATATCTGCCACCCGTTTCGCTTTCCGATTTCGAAAAAAATTAGAAGTTGCGCTCGACAGCGGGCGGGGCATTGCTAGTTTCCCAGCGGCGATGGCACGAACGAAACGCATCGGCATCCTGACATCGGGCGGCGACAGCCCTGGTTTGAACGCCGTCATCCGCGGTGTCGGCAAAACCACGCTCGGGTTCTACGGACTGGAGATCATCGGCTTCCGCGACGGTTTCCGTGGGCTGGTGGAAGACCGGCGGCTGAAGCTCGATAAATCCACGCTCTCCGGCATTCTCACCGTCGGCGGCACCATCCTGGGAACGAGCCGTGACAAGCCGCACCGCATGTTGATTGACGGGCGCACGCGCGACATGACCGACGTCATCAAGGGTAATTACAAGAAATGGGGACTCGACTGCCTCGTCTGTCTCGGTGGCGGCGGCACTCAGAAAAATGCCTTGCGCCTGCAGCAGGCCGGGTTGAACGTGGTCACGCTGCCCAAGACGATTGATAATGACGTGGCGATGACGGACGCGACGGTCGGTTTTGCCACCGCCCTCGACATTGCCACGGAAACCATTGACCGCCTGCACAGCACGGCGCACAGCCACCATCGGATCATCGTCGCTGAAATTATGGGCCACCGCGCCGGCTGGCTCACGTTGGGCGCGGGCATCGCCGGCGGCGCGGACGTCATTCTCATTCCGGAAATTCCTTATGACGGGGCGAAGATCGCCGAAGCTATTCGCCGCCGCAGCCGGCATGGGACCAATTTCAGCATCGTCGCCGTTGCGGAAGGCGCGATGAGTCACGAAGACGCGCGCGCCTTTGCCCTCGCCGAGGCGAAGATTGAGCGTGCCAGGTCACAGGAGCAGAAGCGGGACGCCAAGCGCGAATTTGCCGCGCTGGACGCCCGGCACCAGGGCAACACCTTGCGGCTGGCGAAGCAGCTGGAGGAACTCACGCACCTGGAATCGCGCGTGACCATCCTCGGTTACGTGCAACGCGGCGGCACGCCGTCGCCGGCGGACCGGTTGCTCGCCACGCGGCTGGGCAGCGCGTGCGGCGATTTGATTCACGAAAACGTCTTTGGCGTGATGGTGGCCGCACGCGGCGACGGAACCGAACCGGTGCCGCTGGAAAAAGTTGCCGGCAAACGCAAGATTGTGCCGCCAAATCATCCCTGGGTTGAAACCGCCCGGCGCGTGGGGACCTGCCTGGGGGATTGAATTCTGTAGCAGCCGACGTGAGGAGGCTCTGACAATTTCGAAATGCGGAATGCGGAATGCGGAGTTGACGAAGTGAGACTCGTTACCTCGTCTCCTACAATTTCAAAATCGTTGATTTCAACTCTTCAAGATGGTTGCGCCGTTTGCCGGGCGGGAGCTGAAGAGGGTTGCCTCGATTCCAGTCTTCTTTTTGTAATCGGCGGCGATGGTTTTTGAAATGTTTTCGACGGTGTCAGATTTCACCAGGGCCACGGCACAGCCCCCAAAACCGCCGCCGGTCATGCGGCACCCATAGACGCCACCTTTGATGCCGATGCCTTCGGCAATTTCCACGACGGCGTCGAGTTCCGCGCAACTGACTTCATAATCGTCACGCAGCGAGGCGTGGCTGGCGTACATGAGCTGGCCGACGGTCGGCCAGTTGGAGGCGCGGATGCCCTCGGCGGCGTGCACCGTGCGTTCGATTTCACCGATGACGTGTCGGGCACGCCGATACACTACGTTGTCCATTTTGTTTTTTGCACTTTCCAACGCGTCAGGGTCCGCGTCGCGCAACGACGGCACGCCGAGGATTTTTGCGGCCGTCTCGCATTGGGCCCGGCGTTTGGCGTATTCGCCGCTGCCCAATTCGTGTTTGACGTTGGTATTGACAATCAGCAACGCGACAGACGGATCGTTCATCGGCACCAAATCCGTCTGGCGTGAACGGCAGTCAAGCAGGAGCAGGTGATTTTCCCGGCCCATGACGGAGATAAACTGGTCCATAATGCCGCAGGGTACGCCGGCAAATTCGTGCTCGGCCTGCTGGCAGAGCAGTGCTTTTTCAACAGGATCCATCTTTTTGCCGGTGACGGCTTCAAGCAAGGTTGCCGTGCAGACTTCGAGCGCGGCGCTGCTGGACAAACCGCCGCCGAGCGGGACTGTGGAATGCAACAACACGTCCAGTCCGCCCGGTTTCATGTCGCGTGCGAGACAGCCGGCGATGACCCCGCGCGAATAGTTCGACCACTTTGGTTTTCCGGGTTTGACCGGTACGGACAAATCAATCGTCGCCGGTTCGACGCCTTCAGACGTGTCACGTATCGAAATCGAAGACGAGGACGATGCAGAATCAGCGGCCATGACGGCGTAACGTTCGATGGCCATGGGCAGCACGAAACCGTCGTTGTAATCGGTGTGTTCGCCGATGACATTGACGCGGCCGGGCGCAGCGGCAATCCAGCGCGGCGGGCGTCCGTAGGTTTTGGTGAATTGTTGGATAACGCGGGCGGTGAGTTCCGGAAGTGTCATGATTAAATAAAAATCGCCGGACAGTTTAACCTGCCGGCGAATGGAAAATCAAATGGTTTCAGGCCGGGGGCGGGGTTTTCTTCCCGCGCACGGCACCCAGGAGCATCAGCACGCCAAAAATAAGCAGTACCACCCCCCAGATAAGGTTGATATTGATGTCGCTGCCGCCCGCGCGCGAGATGGAGGCGTCGTGGTGGACCACGCCATAAAAGGAGAGCAGCGCGCCGATGAAGGTGAACATCAGTCCGATTGGCCAGCGAATATCGAGTCCCATAAATTTATTTAAGATGGATGATTTACGATTGATGGTTTGCGCACGATTTCACCAAAAGATGATATTCAAGACGACGCAGCCGATGAGCAATGCGACGCCGGCTACGGCCGGCCGCTGCCAGATCGGCTGGTTGTGATCCACGGTCCTGGGCGTCAGCGAATACACCAGGCCTTTCAACTGCTCGTCGCTCTTCGTGCGCCGGGTCGCAAGCGAAATCACCAGCGTCAACCCGAAACAGACACAGAAGGCAAAGGTAGCCAGCCAGAAATTCTGGGCCATCTCGCTGGGGAACATGCAGCTTTTAGGAACCTCCTGGCCAAGGATGCTCCAAAGATAAGCGCCCTTCACACCCGGCATGTTGCCCGTCGCAATGGTCAGCGCGTGGAAGACCGTCGAGCCGGCGATACCGCCGAACAAGCCACAAAATGCCGCGATGCTGGTGGTGCGCGCCCAAAACATGCCCAACAGGAACGTTGCGAACACCGGCGCGTTCACGAAGCCGAACACCAGTTGGATGATGTCCATGGCGTTGTTATATTGTCTGGCAAAATAGGCGCAGGCGATGCTGGCGCCGATGCCGACGACCGTGATGAATTTACCCATCCAGAAATAGTGCGCGTCGCTTTTATTCGGGACAAAAAAGGCCTGGTAGAGATTGTAAGTCCAGACGGTGTTGAAGGCGGTGACGTTGCCCGCCATGCCGGACATGAACGAGGCGAGCAAGGCGGTGAGCGCGAGGCCGAGCAGGCCCGGGGGACAGTATTTCTTCACGAGCGAGAAGATGACACTGTCGTAGTCGTATTCGGCGACGCTCTTATAAATACCTTCTTTGATCTGGTCATCGGACAGCTTGTTGGCGGCATTGGCGGCGACCAGCGCCGTGATTTTGTCGGCATTTACCTTTTTGCCAAGTGCGTCGCCGACGGCCTTGACTGCGGCGGCGGGATCGGCGGAGTTGGCGTTTTGCACTACGGCCACGGCTTGCGTGTAGGCTGCGGGCGCGATGATCGGAGGCGGGATGCGATAATTTTTGTCCGGCATGGCCGTCAACGCCACGGCGATCATGCCGGGGACAATGACCAGCGCGGGGAACAGCATCTTGGGAATGGCGGCAACAATCGGCGTGTTGCGCGCGGCGGTCATATTTTTGGCCGCCATCGCGCGCTGGACAACGAGGAAATTGGTGCACCAGTAGCCGAACGAAAGCACAAAGCCGAGGCCAAAGACGATGGCAAATACGTTCACACCCATTGGATTGGCTTCATATCCGCCCAGCAGCGGCTTCCAGGCGCTGGTCCAGGCGTCCGGCGCGAACGATTTGGTGTTCAAATCCAGCGCCATTGGATTTTGCGCGACGGCGTGGAGCTGGTGGGTCATGGCGGTCCAGCCGCCCACGTCTTTCAATCCCAGATAAACCACCGGGGCGAAGCCCAGGACGATCATGAAAAATTGCAGCACCTCGGTGTAAATGGCCGACGTCAAGCCCCCCTTCAACACATAGACCAGCACGACGCCGGAGCAAATAAACAGGGCGAAGTGATAATTCCAGCCCAGAAGCTGGTTGAGCAGCTTGGCCAGCGCGTTCATTGAAATTCCCGAGGCAAACAATGTCATGACGGCGAAAGCAATGGCATTCAATCCCATCACCGGTTTGTTAAACCGCATTTGCAGGTATTCCGGCACCGAACGCGCCTTGGAGCCGTAGTAAAACGGCATCATGAACACGGCGAGAAAGATCATCGCGGGTATGGCGCCGACCCAGTAAAAGTGCGCGGTGGCGATGCCATATTTGGCGCCGCTGGCGGCCATGCCCACCAGTTCCAGCGCGCCGAGATTGGCCGAAATGAACGCCAGGCCGGTCACCCAGGTCGGGATCGAACGACCCGTAATCAGGAAGTCCGACGAGCTCTTCATGTAGCGGGTGAGGGCGAAACCGATGCCCAGCACGAAGGCGACGTAGGCCAGCAGGATGGTGTAATCAACCCAGGCGAGATGAATTGGTTGCATAAGGATTGGCGGCGTTTTTAACGGCTTCCGGGGACCCTGTCAACCACTATCGTTGTTTTGTCCAGCCTATGAACTAAATCTGGACTCCAAATGGTTGAATCTGTACGCTTCCATTGCAATGTCTCATTCAGATGGTTCGAAGTGTTCGATTACCAGCACTGCCTTTGGCCAAACCACCGACGGCAGGGCTGTTGAAATTTACACGTTGCGCAACCGCAACGGCATGGAAGCGCGCATCACGAATTATGGCGGCATCATGGTGTCGCTCACCGCGCCCGACCGTGACGGCAAATTTGCCGACGTCGTGGTGGGTTATGACCGCCTGGATGATTACTTCAAAGGCGCGTCGTATTTCGGCGCGCTGATCGGGCGTTACGCCAACCGCATCGGCGGGGCGAAATTCACCTTGCACGGCCGGACTTATAAACTCGCCTCGAATAACGGCTCCAACTCCCTCCACGGTGGCAGCAAAGGCTTCGACAAGGTTGTTTGGGACGCCAAGGTCGTGAAGTGGACGGAAGGTCCGGTGCTGGAACTCGCCTATTTGAGCAAGGACGGTGAAGAAGGTTTCCCGGGCAATCTTAAGGTGAAGGTGACTTACAGCCTCACGAATGAAAATGAGTTGCGGATTAATCTCACCGCGACGACCGACGCACCGACGGTCTGCAATCTCACCGGCCATTCCTATTTTAATCTGGCCGGCCGGGGCGATGTGCTGGCGCATGAGGTTTGCCTCAACGCGAGCCGCTTTACGCCGGCAGATGCAGGACTGATTCCCACCGGCGAACTTAAACCGGTGGACGGGACGCCTTTTGATTTTCGCAAATCCACAGCCATTGGCGCACGCATTCAGGACGAAGACCCGCAACTCAAGTTCGCCAAGGGTTATGATCAAAATTTTGTCATAGATAAACCGCCGGGCCAACTCGCCCTGCACGGGCGGGTTTTTGAACCGAAGTCCGGCCGGGTCATGGAGGTGTGGAGCACGGAACCGGGCGTACAGTTGTACACATCCAATCACTTCGACGGCTCCATCATCGGCAAGGGCGGTCAGGCGCATCCGCGTTACGGGGCGGTCTGCCTGGAACCGCAGCATTTTCCGGATTCGCCCAATAAACCGGGTTTCCCGCCGGTGTCTTTGCAGCCCGGACAGACCTATCACAACACCATCATCTACAAGTTTTTCGTCAACCCTTAACCATGGAACTACGGGAACCCTGGCAGCAACCTCATGAGCAAAATCATCATTTCAACTAAAAAAGGAAAACAGGGCATCGGCGCCGGCGTATGGAATCTGGGAGCGGGTCGCGACCCGTTTGGCGGCCCCACCCGCCGGGAAATTCCCATCCTGGACCGCATCCCGCTGCTGGCGGACGCGGGCATCACGTATGTTGAGGCGCATGATGTGGAGATTTCGCTGGCCGAGATACCGATGGCCAGGAAGTGCTTGCAGCAATACGGCCTCAAGATGGGCATGTACACGCCGTCCTTCTTCGCCAACCCGGTTTTCAAGGACGGCGCCATGACCAGCAATGACAGCGCCGTTCGCAAGCTCGCCTTGCGCAATGCGTTGCAGGCGGTTGACGCCACCGTGGAGCTGGGCGCCGAAGTCATGGTGTTTTGGAATGGCCGCGAAGGTTTTGATTTTGTTCTCGCCAAGAACGGTCAGGACGCCTTCCGCCGGATGGTAGACGGTTTCAACGCCGTGGGCGCCTACGCCCGGAAAAAATACGGGAAGAAATCTCCGAGGTTTGCCATTGAACCGAAACCGAACGAGCCGCGCGCCAAC
>DATEGR010000052.1:0-4311 GCA_035279985.1 Verrucomicrobiia bacterium | reverse complement strand
AAATTCAAAGTCCGAAATCCGAAAGAAGGTGGCGTTTTACGCGTTGGCCCTGTTGTTATTCGCGCTTGGTTTGATGAGCAAACCGATGCTGGTGACGTGGCCGTTCATCCTGTTGTTGCTGGATTACTGGCCGCTGAATCGAATTCGGAATTCGGAATTCGGAATTCGGAATTTCACAAGGCTGGTACGCGAGAAGGTCCCGTTCTTTGCCCTGGCAATCCTGTCGGGTGTCGTTACCTATGTACTGCAGCAACGGGGAGGCGCCATGACAGCGGGTGAAAACCTGCTGCTCAGTGTTCGCAGCGGGAACGCCTTGATTTCTTACTGTCGTTATCTGGGGAAGCTTTTCTGGCCGACGAACCTGGCCGTATTTTATCCCTACCCGGGGCATTGGCCGCTGGTGCCCGTGCTGCTGGCCGGCGGGTTGGTCCTGGGTATTTCGGTGCTGCTTTTTATCCAGAGGCGGCGATTTCCGTTTTTGTTGATGGGTTGGCTGTGGTTTGTCGGAACGCTGTTGCCGGTAATCGGTCTGGTGCAGGTGGGTCAACAAGCGATGGCGGATCGGTACAGTTACCTTCCGTCCGTGGGCTTGTTCATCCTGGTAATCTGGGGTGCGCATCAATTAACCCTGCACTGGCGGTATCAGGGGATGGTGTTGGCCGTGGCCGGTTCGGCGGTGCTGGCCGTTTGCCTGGGGTTGACGCGGCAACAACTCGGCTATTGGAGCGACAGCGCAACGCTTTTTCGGCATACGCTCGCCGTTACGGAGAACAATTACCTCGCCCACCTGAATCTCGGCGTCGCCCTTAGGGAACAAGGACAAACGGACAAAGCCATCTCCCAATTTCAGGAAACCATCCGCCTGAAACCCAATTATGCCAACGCCCACCTCAACCTCGGCGCCGCTCTCGACCAGAAAGGCCAACTCGACCAGGCCATCCGCCAATACCTGGAAGCCATTCGCCTGAATCCGAATTACGCCGAAGCATACTACGACCTCGGCATCGCCCTCGACCGGAAAGGCCAGCCCTACGACGCCATCGCCCAATTTGAAGAAGCCATTCGCCTGAACCCGGATTATGCCAACGCCCGTAACAACCTCGGCGCCGCCCTCGCCAAACAGGGACAGCTCGACAAAGCCATACGCCAATACCGGGAAGCCATCCGCCTGAACCCGGATTACGCCGAGGCGCACTATAACCTCGGCGCCGCCCTTGAAACACAGGGCCAAACCGGCGAGGCCGTGTGCCAATTTCAGGAAACCATCCGCCTGAAACCGGATTATGCTGACGCCCACAACAACCTCGGCACCGCCCTCTTCAACCAGGGCCGGCTCGATCAGGCCGTCCTCCAATTTGAGGAGGCCATCCGCCTGAAACCGGATTATACCGACGCCCACTATAACCTCGGGACCGCCCTCGACAAGCAAGGCCAGCTGGACCTGGCCATCGCCCAATTTGAGGAAGCGGTCCGTCTGAACCCGGATTACGCCGAGGCGCACTATAACCTCGGGACCGGCCTTGGCCGGAAAGGCCAGCTCGACGAGGCCATCCCCCAATTTGAGGCAGCCATCCGCCTGAAACCGGATTACGCCGACGCCCACTACAATCTCGGCGTCGCCCTCGAAACCAAGGGCCGATTTGATGCAGCGATTAAGAACTATCGCCAGGCCGCCCAGATCAATCCCAACCGCCCCGATGCTTTCGTTCATTTGGGCAATGCCCTTTGCCAATCGGGTCATAACCGGGAAGCGGTCGCCCAATACCGCGAGGCGCTGAGATTAAATCCAAACCTGACTTTGGCCCTGAACAACCTGGCGTGGGTGCTGGCCACCAGTCCTGATGAAACGCTTCGCAATGGAGCTGAGGCGGTTCGTTTGGCTGAACGCGCCTGTGAACTGACTCAGTATGCCCAAACCGCGCCTCTCGCGACGCTGGCCGCCGCTTATGCCGAATCCGGCCGTTTCCCGGAAGCGGTGACCACGGCGGAAAAAGCGGAGCAGCTCGCAAACGCTGCCGGGCAGTCGGCGGTGGCGGCGAAAAGCCGGCAACTGCTTGAACTCTACCGGGCCGGCAAACCCTATCATGAATCCCCGCCGGCAGCGTCATCATCTCCCCAAACGCCCTGACACCGGACAGAACCGTAACCCGAGGAAAAACAACGGCCTAAAGCTGAAGGCCAGGGGCTAAAACAGCCGGTGCCGGGGCGCAAGAACTTCAGCCCTTAACCCTTCCTTCTTTAGCCTTTCTCAAAAGCTCCACAAGCTGTTCTTGAACAGGCAATCACCTTCGGTTATTTTAATTGTTCGTTTATGAGCATAGCCGCGCCCATCAAGTTGACGCATAATGAAGATATCAAGACCGCGATTCCGACGGTGGCGGGCACCATTGCGGCGACCCTCGCCGACCCGAACGCGGATCATTTTTCCCCGGATGACTACGAATTTCTGAAGTTTCACGGTTGCTACCAGCAGGACGACCGGGACCTGCGCAAGACCGGCAAGAAATATATCATGATGGTCCGGAGCCGCATCCCCGGTGGCGTGATGACCGCGAATCAATGGCGTGTCTTCGACGACTTGTCGGCCCGTTACGGCAATAATACCCTGCGCATCACCACCCGCCAGACCATCCAGTTCCATGGCATCCTGAAAGCCAACCTGCGCGCGGTGATCAAGGGCATCAATGAATCGCTGCTTTCGACGCTGGCCGCTTGCGGTGACGTTTGCCGGAATGTGCTGGCGACACCGACACCTGCTTATACGCAAGCGCGCGAACAGGTCCTGGCGGACTGCCGGCGGGTCGCCTCGGCGATTGCACCCAAAACCCCCGCCTACCATGGCATCTGGATTGATGGCGTGCAGCTCAATCTCGATCAGCCGGCCAACAAGGATTTCGCCGACCCGCTCTATGGTAAAAGTTACCTGCCGCGAAAGTTCAAAGTGGCCTTTGCCATTCCGCCGAGCAACGACATTGACGTTCTTACGAACGACGTCGGCTTCATCGCCATTGTCGAGAATAGCCGGCTGGCCGGCTACAACCTCGCGGTTGGCGGCGGCATGGGCCGCAACCACGGCAACACGGCGACCTACCCGCGCCTCGCCGATGTGTTGGGATTTGTGACGCCGGAAAAAGTGGTGGAAGCGACAAAAGCGGTGCTGACGATTCACCGTGATTTTGGCGACCGCGCCGACCGCAAGCATGCCCGCTTGAAATACGTTGTGCAGGAACGCGGCACGGACTGGACACGCGCCGAGATTGAGAAACGCGCCGGCTTCAAACTCGAACCCGCCCGGCCGTTCAAGTTCACGGGCACCGGCGACCTTTACGGCTGGCACAAAGCCGCGGATGGAAAATGGTTCCTGACGATTTTTGTCGAAACCGGCCGCGTCAAGGACGTCGCAGGCCGCCGCCTGAAAACGGCACTGCGTCAGATTTCGGAAAAATATCCCCACCTCGAATTTCGCCTGTCAACGAATCAAAATGTCATCCTGGCAAACGCTGAAGAATCCGACAAGGCGGCGCTCACCACCTTGCTCACGGAACAGGGTGTCAAAACGGAAAATCAGGCGAGCGTGCTGCACGCGGCGGCAATGGCCTGCCCGGCCCTGCCCACGTGCGGTCTGGCGCTCGCCGAATCGGAACGCATGCTGCCGGGCCTGGTGGATCGCATCGAAAAGCTTTGCGCCGAGGCCGGGTTGGCGGGACAGGAAATCATCATCCGCTCGACCGGTTGTCCCAACGGCTGTGCGCGACCTTACCTCGCGGAGATTGCGTTCGTCGGCAAGTCACCGGGACGATACCAAATCTGGCTCGGCAGCGACGTGGCCGGCACGCGGCTCAATCGCATCTGGAAGGACGTGGTCAGGGACGAAGACATTGAAAACGAACTTCGTCCCGTGCTGGCGCGGTACGCGAAGGAACGCGACCACGGCGAGCGCTTCGGCGACTGGTGCGACCGCGTTTTCCTGAAGGAATTAATGAATTAACCGACTGGAAGCAAAGCAACAAAGTTTCATGGTTGCTGGGTTGCTTCGTTGTTTTAAAAATGACTTCCGACCAAATTTCCAAAGCCAATGCCGAACTGCGTGACAAATCGCCGCTCGAAGTTGTCCGCTGGGCGATTTCACAATCGAACGGGCGTGCGTTGGTTTCGACGAATTTCCGCCCTTACGAAGCGGTGGTTCTGCATTTGTGCGTGCAGGTGCAACCGGACATTCCGGTGCTGTGGGTGGACCATGGTTACAATCGCCCGGCCACTTACAAACACGCCGAGGAATTGAAAATACTGCTCCGGTTGAATCTCAAACCG
>DATEGR010000051.1:0-2145 GCA_035279985.1 Verrucomicrobiia bacterium | reverse complement strand
CGAACGTCAGTTCGCTCTAACTTCAGGCAGAGATAATGAGCCGACTCACGTCGGCTGCTACTTAATAAAAAATCAGCAGCGCCGCTTTCGGTGGGGCGAGCGCACTCGCGAGCCGGACACAAAAACATTTTGACACGAATTTCACGAATTTGCACGAATTGGAAATCTGATTCGCGATAATTCGCGTAATTCGCGTCAACTCCAATTTAATAAACCAGCACCAGCACTGCTGCTTTTGCAGGAGTCGAGGTCACGAGACTCATTTTAATCAGAGACTCCTAACGTCGTCTCCTGCAATTTCAATAACCCAAAACCAGCACCGCCGCCGGATCGGAATTTATTAATCGCGAAATACACCAAACACACGAAACTCACCACGGGTCTGCCTCTGCGTCATCCGCGAAATCCGCGGTTAAAACTTCCAGCGTGAAGGAAAAAAGTTTTGGCCTTAGTCCCCACGTTCATTGTTTTTCAAAGCGCCCGGCGGATATTTTGCGGAGGATTTACCGCCGGGCTTTGCCGGATGATGATTGATTGCCGGTGAAAAGGCCGGTGGCGGAGGTGAAGTCAGCTTTTGGTAAGCCAGGATGCCGTTGACAATCGCCTGCGCCATCCGGCGGCGATAGGCGGAACTGTAAATTTTTCTGCCTTCGTACGGATGGGTCATATAACCGCCTTCGATTAAAATCGCCGGCATCCGGGCGTAACGCAGCACGGCAAAGCGGGCACGCCGCACGCCCCGATCGTCCGCGCCCAAATTTCCCACGAGTGATTTCTGGATTTGATACGCGAGCAACAGGCTCTCGTCCTCGTCGCGATTGGCAGGAGTCGGGCCGTGATTGCTCCCCTCGCCCTGGGCGTCAGTCGAACTGGCCCCGACGGGCGTGATACAATACGTTTGCGGCCCTTCAACTTCGTTCTTTCCGGATGGAGTTGCGTTGAAATGCAGGCTTATGAACAAATCCGCGTCACGCCGGTTCGCCAACGCCGGACGGTCGGGCAAATCGACGTACGTGTCCCTCGTCCGCGTCATCAAGACGTTGAAGCCGGCCTGTTCGAGCTGTTTGCGCAATTCGGCAGCCAGCGCCAAGGTGTAGGTTTTTTCGTAATGCCAGCCCACATGATTGCCGGTGTCTTTCCCGCCGTGGCCCGGATCGAGGCAAATGGTTCTGATGGCGGTCGGTTTGGCATACCGCGATGGAAACAACAACGGGCGGATGGCCGCATCTAGATCAAATTGCGCGACCAGCGCCACGCCTTTTTGATTCGCGATGGGAAATGACAGCGCGACCTGGACGCCGTTGATTTCCACATAATGCGAATCCACGTCAAAAACCAAACGGGTCATGCGGTTCGTGGCGACCAATTCGTCGCCGCGCTTGAGCCAGACGCAATGCAAGCCGTTTGCATGCGCCCAATCCCCGATGGGCACATAATCCTGGCCGCTGAAACGAAAGGCCTCGAACTTGTGCGGCGCGGCGGCTATCAGCATCAGCCCAAACCCGAGAAAAAGTGATACGAGAAAGAATCTCACGGTGACGCAATCTGCAATCGACCCTGCCCCGGCTCAAGCGAAATATGATTTTGACAAATGTTTTGCCGTCCCCTCACATTCGCGCCTCATTTGACTGATCAACATGAAACGGATTTTATTTACATTCCCGGGAGCCATGAGCCTGGCGCTGGGGCTGTTCCTGTTCCCCGCCCTGGGCGTGAACGGGGAAACGGAACTGGTTGTGGCCGCCGACGGCAGCGGACAGTTCACCAACGTGCAGACAGCCATCAACGCCGTGCCGCAAAACACCAGCCCGACCAACTGGTGTGTGATTCTGATCAAGCCCGGTGTTTATAAAGAGTTGATTTACGTCCAGCGCGAAAAACGTTTCGTCCGGCTGGAGGGCGAAGACGCGGAGAAAACCGTGTTGACCTATGATTTACATGCGAACCTTCCCGGTCCGGACGGCAAGCCCCTCACCACCTTCCGCACCCCTTCAACCGTGATTGATGCGGACGATCTCGTGGCGGAGAACCTTACGTTTCAAAACTCCGCCGGTCCCAAGGGCCAGGCGCTGGCGGTGCGGCTGGATGGCGACCGCCTCATCTTCCGCAACTGCCGGTTCGTCGGATGGCAAGACACTATCTTTT
>DATEGR010000050.1:0-16960 GCA_035279985.1 Verrucomicrobiia bacterium | reverse complement strand
CGTGAACCTGGAGCAATTCACCCGCCAGCTGGTCGAAAAAAAGCGCACCCTGCCGAAGGAACTCGCCGTCTTTATCACCAGCCGGGTGGCGCGCGGGCTGGCCTACGCGCACGCCAAAACCGACAAGGATGGCAAGCCGCTCGGCATTGTTCACCGCGACGTGAGCTTTAAAAACATCATGATTGCATTCGAGGGCGACGTGAAATTGACCGATTTTGGCATCGCCAAGGCGCGCGGTTTTCTGACCGACCAGGAAGGCGAAGTGGTGGCGGGCAAAGCCGATTATATGAGCCCGGAACAGGCCAATTTTCAGGTCACCGACAAACGTTCCGACCTGTTTTCCACCGGCGTCGTACTTTCCCACTTGTTGCTGGGGCGCAACATCTTCAAGGGATCAACCGCCGAGGAATCCCGCCAGCGCATCATCAATCAGCCGATCCCCGATTTCCGCACGTTGGACGAGCGCATCGATGACGGGCTTAATGACATACTGCAACATTGCCTGACGCGCGATTTGAAGCGCCGCTACGCCACCGCCGATGAATTGATGTATGATCTCGAGTATTACATCTACCACGGCGGCTATGGACCCACGAACGAAACGCTCGGCAAATTCATCCGCGAACTTTTCAACCAGACCGATCCGCGCAGCGTCACGGCCGACAAGCACAACAAGACCGCCATGCTCGAAGAATCCGCACGACTCAAGCAACGCGCCAAATGAATGAAACGGCTCTCCGCCAGTGCCGTGACCATCGGGCTGCTGCAAACTGCCTGTTCGGCGGACCCCGGCGCGAATCTTCAGCAAACGCTGGCACTGGCTGAACGCGCGGCGCGGCGCGGCGCCCAAATCATCTGCACCCAGGAATTGTTCCGGTCGCAGTATTTCTGCCAGAGCGAAGATCATAAAAATTTCAGGCTGGCCGAAGCCATCCCGGGTCCGAGCACCGACGCCTTTGGCAAATTCGCAAAAAAGCACAAGGTGGTGGTAGTCGCGTCGCTTTTTGAGAAACGTGCCGCCGGCGTTTACCACAACACCGCCGCCGTCATGGACGCCGACGGCTCCTTGCTGGGCATCTATCGCAAGATGCACATCCCCGACGACCCGCTCTATTATGAGAAATTTTACTTCACCCCCGGTGATCTCGGCTTCAGGGCGTGGCGGACGAAATACGCGAAAATCGGCGTGCTCGTCTGCTGGGACCAATGGTATCCCGAAGCCGCGCGGCTGACCGCCTTGCAGGGTGCGCAAATTTTGTTTTATCCGACCGCGATTGGCTGGCATCCGGGTGAAAAGAAAAAATACGGCGCAGGTCAGCACCAGGCCTGGGAAACCATCCAGCGCAGCCACGCCATCGCCAACGGCTGTTATGTCGCCGTGCCGAACCGCATCGGGCACGAGAAGCTCGCGGGCCGGGGCATCGAGTTCTGGGGACAAAGTTTCGTGGCGGGCACGTCCGGTGAAATGCTTGCCCGGGCCGGGGCGGAAAAAGAAGAGGTTTTGATTGTGCCAGTGGACCTTGCCCAAGTGGACGTGACGCGCACCCACTGGCCCTTCCTCCGTGACCGCCGCATTGATGCCTATGGCAACCTCACCAAACGGTTCGTCGATTAAGTCGGACCCAAAATCTCTGGTCTGGCTCACCGGCGCGAACGGACTTATCGGAAACTACCTGGTCCGGACAGCGCCGGAACTTGCGCCGGCCTGGCGAGTCCGGGCGTTGACGCGCGGACAGCTTGAACTGCTCGATTTTGCCGCCGTCCGCCGCGAATTCCAGAAAGACCAGCCGCAACTGGTCATTCACTGTGCCGCCATGAGCGGCATTGCGGAAACCCAGGCCAATCCCGTACTCGCCCGGCGGGTCAATGTCGAAGTCACCGGCTTGCTGGCGGAACTGGCGGCGGACATTCCGTTCGTTTTCTTTTCGACGGACCTGGTTTTCGACGGCCGGAAGGGAAATTATACCGAGGCCGACCCGGTGAAGCCGATTCACATTTACGGCGAAACCAAGGCTGCCGCCGAACAAATCGTCCTGAAAAATCCGCGGCATCTGGTCGTGCGCACTTCCATCAACGGCGGCATTTCGCCTGCGGGCAATCGCGGCTTTAACGAACAACTGTGGTTGGCCTGGAAATCGGGGCGGAAAATGAAATTGTTCACGGACGAATTTCGCTGCCCGATTTTCGCCGGTGAAACGGCGCGCGCGGTTTGGGAACTGGCAACCCAAAACCGTGCCGGATTATTTCACGTGGCCGGGGCGGAAATATTGTCACGCTGGCAAATCGGACAACTCCTGGCCCAAAGCCGGCCGGAATTCAAGGCGAACATTGAACCCGGCTCGGCGAGGGATTTTCCCGGCCCACCACGCGCGCCAGATACCTCATTGAATATTTCCAGGATCCAGCAGGTTTTGTCCAAACCCCTGCCCGGCCTGACCGAATGGCTGGCAATGAATTCCTGCGAACCGTTCTAATTTGTAGCCGCCGACGTGAGGCGGCGGATAGAGCATTACGATTTCGGCAGATTCCGCCTCCTTACGTCGGCGGCTACGACGACGGATGTCACTTCGTCTTTAACTCCAAAATCGTGATGGAATAGGGTGGGAATTCACGGGTAAAATCAGCGCCGAATCCATTCACGGTTTCGGGGGTCGGAACGATTTTCGCCGGCGCTTGAAGGGAATTGGTGTCGTCCGGACTGTCTGCCTTCATCACGATCGCCTTGCCTTCGGGCTCCACGGTCGTGGCCCCGCTGATTTGAATTTTCACCGGTTCCGGCGTGCCGAGTTCGTTGACGACTTTCAGATAAATCATGCCGCTCGCGCTGTCCCGGGTGGCGTCGAAGAAAATTTGCGGGAGCGGCTGTACGGGCGGGCGCGGCGGTTCGACACCGTTGCGCCGCCGGGCGGGTGGCTGCCAGTCCCGCGTCGGGATGTTTTGCGAATCGGTCGCAAGAATTTCGTCGCCGTGATGCGTGCTGAACATGACCTGCGCGTAGTAGGATGGCGAGCCGTAACTGCGCAGCGCGTCATAGCCGATCAAGTCCGTGCGCCACTGCATGGAGCGGTCCGGACCAGTCAGTTTGCTGACGTTCACGAACAGCGGCGCGTAGCTGGCCATGACCACCAGGTCGGAGTTGCGCTCCAGGCCGCACATCCACGCGGCGTCACCGAGTGCGCCTGCCATGTTGGGCGTGGGCGAGCCGACGCGCGTGGCCCATTCACCGACGAAGACCCTGGTCTTGCCGTCGCGCGGCCGCGTATCATACTGGTACGACTGCGCCTCCATTTCCGGCTGCGAGCGGTAGTAATGTTCATCCATCAAATCCGGTTTGCGGCTGGTCACCCGGGCCGTGGCAATGACCTGCAGGTCGGGATATTTCGCCTTGATGGCGTCGAAAAACTGAGCAAACCGGCCGTCATAGCTATGGGAACGGTCAAACTCGTCCTCGTTGCCCACTTCCACATAGGTCAACGGGAAAGGCGCCGGATGGCCGTCCCGGGCGCGTTGCGCGCCCCAGGTGGTGTTGGTGTCGCCCGTCACATATTCGATTTCGTCCAGCGCATCCTGGACATAGGGTTGCAGGCCGGGCCCGGGCGCGACGTGTTGTTGCCGCAGCGAGTAACCGGCATAAACCGCCAGCAACGGCTCCATGTGCAAGTCCTCGCACCATTCGAGATATTCCATCAGGCCGAAACCGTCGGTGGACCAGTAACCCCACGGGCTTTGGTGGCCCGGACGCTGCGAAATGTCGCCGATGGTTTTCTTCCAGTCAAACCGCTCGGCGATCGTGCTGCCTTCCAGATAATTGCCGCCGGGGAAGCGTAAAAATTTCGGATGCAGGTCCGCGAGCATTTGCATGAGGTCGGGCCGATTGCCATTGGCGCGGTGGTTAAACGTTGGCGGGAACAGCGAGACCTGTTGGAACCAGACGGTGCCATGATGATTGAAAAATGTTCCCGGCTTCGTTGTGGAAATCACCAGCCGGTTGTCTTTGGACGGCGCGAGGTTGCCCGTGGTGAGCGTGACTTCATACTTTTGCCATTTGCCGGAAATTTTCGGGACGGTGGCGGCCGCAAGCGTTTCGGTCATTTCGCCAGGGAAAACCTGACCGCCTGGAGGTGTTTTCTCGGTCACGTTGTTTGAGTCAACTACATGAACAAGGCTGACGGTCAACGGACCTTTGCAATGGGCGCCCCGGGCATAAAAAGACGCGCGATAAGTCGTATTCGGCCGGACGGGGATTCCCCAATAACCGCCGTTGGCAATCCCTGCCGGGGTGTTTTGCGATGCCTTGCCCGTGTCCAGTTTCAAACTCACATTCAACGCCGAATTGAGCGGCTGGTTGGTATCGAGTGAGATTGAACCGTTCAGGGCGTTCCAGAAAACCGCGCTCGTCGGGTTCGCCTTGAATGTGCGGTTGCGGACCAGTTCCCCGTAAAGCCCGCCTTCGTAGGAGAAATTGATTTCCTCCGTCATCAAGCCGTAAAGCATCGGGCTGACTTTGGCGGTGACCTGGTCGGCTTTGATTTGCAGCACCGGGAGGGAATTCGATTGGGCGTCGGCAGAGTTGGTCGTCCCCAAATCGGCATTGGTTTGGGCGTTCAGCAGACTTGCCGGGGTGGCCATGACGGCCAGCAAATGGGCAAGTCGGGTGAACAACTGCTTTCCAGGCAAACGGGTTGCAGGCATGGCAAAAAAATGAATTTTTCGCGGCAAAAGTCCATCATTAATCCGTGTGACATTGGTTTTCAGTAAACGGAAAAAACTTTGTTCCTTCGCTCCTTCGTTGTTAATTCCCTTCATGAATTCGGGACCCGCCCTCGTCGATCGCCAATATCGCGGACGACTCGCGCCGTCGCCGACGGGCTATCTGCATCTGGGCCACGCCCGGACATTCTGGACGGCGCAGGAACGAGCACGGGCAAGCGGCGGCACGCTGGTGTTGCGGAATGAAGATTTGGACCGCGCCCGGTGCAAACCGGAATTCGTTTCCGCGATGATTGAAGATTTGCACTGGTTCGGCTTCGAATGGCAGGAAGGGCCGGATTGCGGCGGACCGTTTGCGCCTTATCACCAAAGCGAGCGATTTCAGCTTTACCGCGGCGCGCTGGAACAATTGCGTGCCCGCGATTTTGTTTATCCCTGCACCTGTTCGCGAAAGGACATTCAGCAGGCGGTGACTGCGCCACACGCGGAAGAGGAAGAGCCGATTTACCCCGGAACCTGCCGGAAGAAATCCGGATTACAAATTGGGAGCAGCGAACTGGATTCGGAATTTAAAATTCGAAATTCGAAATTCTCCTGGCGCTTCTGTGTGCCTGACGGCGAAATCATTTCGTTTACCGACGGGAATTTTGGACCGCAACAGTTTGTGGCCGGCAAGGATTTCGGCGATTTTGTCGTCTGGTCCCGCCACGGCGGGAACGACGTTCCGGCGTATCAACTGGCCTGTGTCGTGGATGACGCGGCCATGCAAATCACCGAGGTGGTGCGCGGCGCGGACCTGCTGGTGAGCACGGCGCGACAGCTTTTGCTTTACCGTGCGCTGGGCCAGAAACCGCCGGCCTTTTTCCATTGTCCCCTGTTGCAGGATGAAACCGGTCGGCGGCTGGCCAAGCGTCACGATGCCACAAGCTTGCTAACGCTCCGCACTGGCGGAAAAACGCCCGAACTGCTGCGCACGGAGCGCTTTTAATCCCGGCGCCCGGCCCAAATTTTGTCAAAAATTGCTTGTGAATTATTTCACGACCAGGCAATCTTTTCAGTCTTTCAGGCCCGCAATCCGGATTGCCCCAACGGGCAATCCGTGTGGACTGAAGGGACTTATTTAAGTGAAGCGAATCGGCACAATCATATTGGCCTGTGCATTCCTGGCCGCGGTTTTTGCGGTGAGCCTGAAAGCGCAGCCGGCGTCTCCATCCACGGCAGGGCCGTCAGCGCCGGCCGCCGACGCTTCGGCGGCCAATGGGACCCTGGCAGCGGAAGCCGGTTCGGAACTTGTGCCGGCTGCCCCGCCGGTGCTGTTCACGGTTTTGGGGCTGCCGGTGACCAATTCGATGATTTGCACGTGGATGGTCGCGGCGCTCATCATTGTAATTGTTCGCGTGACGACGTGGAAAAGCATCAAGGAAATTCCGTCCGGGGGACAAAACGTGTTGGAAACGCTCTTCGAAGGTTGGGAAAGGTTGATTCACGACATCCTTGACCAACGGGTGGCCGCCTGGGTTTTCCCTTTTGCAACGACTTTTTTCATTTTCATCGTGGTTTCGAACCTGGTGGATCTGGTTCCGGGTGTCGGCAGCATCGGCTCTTATCACAATGGACAGTTCACGCCGTTCTTTCGTCCGCCGACCACCGACGCCAACCTGACCGTGGCCATGGCCGGGATTTTTCTGGCAATGAGCCTTTACTGGGCGGTGCGCTACGACGGGTTTTGGGGGCTCATCAAACACATCTTCGGCGTGAAGATGCAGACCAACAAGTGGGCTTATCCCCTCTTTTTCCTGTTGTTTGTTTTCATTGGGGCGATGGAATTGCTTTCCATCGGCTTCGCGCGGCCGGTGGCGCTGGCCATGCGCCTGTACGGCAACATTTTTGCCGGTGAAACCATTTTGGAAATGATATTCCATAACCAATCGTGGCTGTTAAGCCTGGTCCTTTCGTCGTTCATGTATTTTTACGAGACATTCGTCTGCCTCGTGCAGGCGTTTGTATTTGCCATGCTGGTCGTGGCGTTCGTCGGCACAATGTGCACGCACACGGAGGAAAGCGGCCACTGAAAATTTTGAATTGCTCCGGCGCAGACTGCCAGGGCGTCAACCAAAACCAACAGAAAGAGAAAAATATGATGCTCGCACAAGCAGCCGGCAACATCGCCGGCAACATTCACATCGGCCTGGCCTTCGGCGGCGCGGCCATCGGCATCGGCATCGCCACGGCCGGCGGTGTTATTGCCATGAGCCGCAACCCCGGAATGTTCGGTAAAATCCTGACGTTCATGTTCGTCGGTATCGCCCTGGCGGAAGGCTGGGCGGTCATCGCGTGGCTCGTCGTCAGATGATCCCGCCATGAACGCTTTAGGAATCCAGTGGCAGATCCTGCTCGCGCAGACGATCAGTTTTTCGGTCGTGCTGTTCTTCCTGTGGCGTTTTGCCTACCGGCCCGTCTTCGCCATGCTCGAAGCGCGCCGGCAGAAAATCGCCGAAAGCCTGGCCAACGCCGAGAAGATCAAGGCGCAACTCGCCAAGACCGAGACTGACCGCCAGGCGGTATTGTCCCAGGCCGGCGACCTCGCCGACAAAATGATCGAGGAGGCCCGGACCGCCGCGGCCCGGGTGCGCGAAGTCGAGACGCAAAAAGCCATCGCCGCCGCCGAACAAATCATCGCCAAGGCGCGCGAAGCCACCACCCGGGACCATGACCGGATGCTGGACGAATTGAAACGGGAGGTCGGGCGCCTGGTGGTGCAGACCACCACGACGGTCACCGGCAAAATTTTAACACCGGAAGACCAGCGGCGGCTGGCGGAGGAAACGGAAAAACAACTGACGGCGTAAATTGTAGCGGCGCTCTGAGCGTCGCAGCCGGCGGTCGCAGACCGCCGCTACAGAAAGATGAAAATCTCCAAACTGGCGCAACGCGAAGCCCGGCGACTGTTCCGCAGTTGCCAGGTGAACGGTTTGCTGGACGATGCCCGCGTCCGGCAGTCCGTGGCCTGGTTGCTGTCGAAAAAACCGCACGGCTATGTGGAAATTTTGTCGCGCCTGCACCGGCTGGTGAAACTGGATTTGGAACAGCGCGCCGCGTGCGTCGAAAGCGCCACGCCGTTGCCGGCCGATTTGCAGGCGGACGTGGCGAATCAAATCAGAAAGATTTACGGCACCGGCGCCGACCTCAGGTTCAGCCAGAACCCGGCACTGATTGGCGGGCTGCGCATCCAGGTTGGGAGCGACCTTTATGACGGCAGCGTACGGAGGCGGCTGGAAAAATTAGAGCAAAGTTTTTGACCGTCGGAAAAGAATGGAAAATTTATGAGCAATCTATTGCAGGAAATTGAAGCCCAAATTGCGGGCGTGAAGCTCGCGACGGCCAAACAAAACGTCGGCGTCGTCCGCGAAATCGGCGACGGCGTGGCCAAAATTGAAGGCCTTACCGACGCGATGCTCAACGAGATGCTGGACTTCGGCCACGGCATCACCGGCATCGCGCTGAATCTGGAAGAAACCGAGGTCGGCGCCATCATTCTCGGCGATTACACCGAAATCAAGGAAGGCGACGAAGTTCGCACGACGGGCCGGCTGTTGCAGGTGCCCGTCGGCAAAGGCCTGCTTGGCCGCGTCGTCAACGCGCTCGGCCAGCCGCTGGACGGCAAGGGCGCCATCAAGGAAAGCGGATTTTATCCGGTGGAAAAAATCGCGCCGGGCATCATTAAACGCAAGTCCGTCAGCCAGCCGGTCCAAACCGGCATCATGGCCATTGACGCCATGATCCCCATCGGCCGCGGCCAGCGCGAGTTGATCATCGGCGATCGTTCGACCGGCAAGACGACGATTTGCGTGGACACCATTATCAATAACGCACGGCTTAATCAGGCGGCAGAGCAGACGGGTGATAAAAACTACCGGCCGCTGTACTCCATTTACGTCGCCATTGGCCAGAAACAGTCGAACATCGCGCGGGTCATCGGGGTTTTGGAAGAAGCGGGGGCAATGCCTTACACCATTGTCGTGACCGCTTCGGCCTCCGATTCGGCCACCAACCAATACCTCGTACCGTTCGCCGGCGCGGCCATCGGTGAATGGTTCATGGACAACGGCATGGATGCGCTCATCATTTACGACGATTTGTCGAAGCACGCCGTCGCGTACCGGCAGGTTTCGCTCGTGCTCAAGCGCCCGTCGGGCCGCGAGGCGTATCCCGGCGACGTATTTTATCTGCACAGCCGCCTGCTCGAACGCAGCGCGCGGGTTTCCGAAAATTACGGCAACGGTTCGCTCACCGCGCTGCCCATCATCGAGACGCAGGCCGGCGACGTTTCGGCTTACATTCCGACCAACGTGATTTCCATCACCGACGGGCAGATTTATCTGGAAACGGATTTGTTTTATCAAGGCGTGCGTCCGGCGATCTCCGTCGGTTTGTCCGTGAGCCGCGTCGGCTCGGCGGCGCAGGTCAAGGCGATGAAACAGGTCGCCGGCCGCATCAAGGGCGACCTGGCGCAGTTCCGCGAGCTGGCGGCGTTTGCGCAGTTTGGTTCAGACCTCGACGCCCGGACACAAGCGCAACTCGAGCGCGGCAAGCGCATCGTAGAGGTTTTTAAGCAGCAACAATACAATCCGCTGCCGGTGGAGGCGCAGGTGGCGGTGCTTTGGACGGTGCAGAATAATTTGATGGACGACGTGCCGGTGGACAAGATCAAGGATTTTCAGGCCAAACTCACCGACTTCCTCAACACGCGCAAGGCGGAGTCGCTGACGAAGATCCGCAACGAGAAGGCCATCAGCGACGCCTTGGCGGCGGAGTTGAAAGCGGCGGTGACCGAGTTCAAGCAGACCTATCACTAAATTCTCATGGACAGTTACCAAGCCAAACTGGCGCCGGTGCAGCGGATCGAAGATATGATTTATCTGATTCGCGGGCAGCGGGTCATGCTCGATTTTGATCTGGCACGGATCTATGGTGTGAAGTTGAAACGGCTCAATGAACAGGTCAGAAGGAACTCCGATCGATTCCCAAAGGATTTTGCGTTTCAGATTGCCCTTCAAGAGTTTACAAGCATCCGGTCGCAAATTGCGACCGCATCGAAGCGCAATATTCGTTATCTTCCGTGGGCTTTCACCGAACATGGCGCATTGATGTTAGCCAGCGTTTTGAACAGTCGAACAGCAGTCGAAGCCAGCGTCCGCGTGGTGCGCGCCTTCGTGTTGATGCGCGAGCAATTGGCCGCGCACAAGGAACTCGCCCACAAACTGGCAGACTTGGAACAGCGGGTCGGCGCGCATGACGAGGCGATTGCCAATTTATTTGAAGCGATCCGGCAGTTGGTCGAACCGCCGGTGCCGGAAAACCGGCGTGAGATCGGTTTTCACGTCCGGGAAACCGCGCCGCGTTATCGCGTCAGAACCTGCTGGAAAAGATAATTCACCATGCCCAGCACCCGCGACATACGCCGGCGCATCCGCTCGGTCAAGAACACCGCCCAAATCACCAAGGCGATGCAGATGGTGGCGGCGGCCAAGATGCGCAAGGCGCAGCAGGCCGCGCTGGCGGGGCTGCCGTATGCGGCGTTGATGAATGAAGTGCTGGCCCGGGCTGCGGCGCGCACGGTGGCTTTCAAACATCCGCTCCTGGAAACGCGTCCGGTCCGGAAACGCGCCGTCATTCTCGTCAGTACCGATCGTGGTTTGTGCGGCGCGCTCAACAGCAACTTGTTCCGCGAAGCGGTGAAATTCAATCAGAACAACGCAGTCTTTATCACCGCCGGGCGCAAGGCGGCGCAATTCGTTGCCCGCGTGCGACGTCCGCTCGCCGCCGAGTTCACTTACAAGGACACACCGCAATTCGGTGAGGCGCGGGCGATTTCCAAATTCGCGCAGGATTTGTTTCTCAAAGGCGAGGTGGATGCGGTGGATATTTTGTTCACCAATTTCATTTCCACCCTGACCCAGCAGCCGAAGGCCGCCCCGTTCCTGCCGATTGGAAAAATTGAAGCCGTGCGGGCCGGGCACAGCGGCGCACCGGAGCCGGAACCGTTGTCGCCCACCGCGACCACGGATGTCTTCGAATTTGAACCGGACGAGACCACGGTGCTGGGGGCGTTGCTGCCGCACAGCCTGAGTTTCCGGATTTACCAGATTCTGCTGGAAGCCAGGGCCAGCGAACACAGCGCGCGCATGGTGGCGATGAAAAATGCCACGGACAATGCGCAACAGCTCATCAAAGGACTGACGCTCGAATACAACAAACTGCGCCAGTCGAACATCACGAAGGAACTCCTGGAAATCGCCACCGCGCAAATGGCGGTGGGTTGAAATCATTTCGCATATGAACAAAGGCAAAATCGTTCAAATCATCGGGCCGGTCGTGGACGTGGAATTTCCCGGCCAGCCGCCCGCCATTTACAACGCGCTGACGGTCGAGTACGAGGTGTCCGGCACCGGTAAAACCCGGCAGACGCTCGAAATCGAACAACATCTCGGCGACAACTGGGTGCGCTGCGTTTGCATGGGTTCCACCGAAGGCATGAAGCGCGGATACGAAGCGGTGGACACCGGCGGCCCCATTTCCATGCCGGTGGGGGAGGCCATCATGGGCCGCGTGTTCAACGTCGTCGGCGAGCCGGTGGACGAACGCGGACCTGTCAAGGCCGACAAGTTTTATCCGATTCACCGCCCGGCTCCGACATTGCTGGATCAATCCACTTCGCCGCAGGTGCTCGTGACCGGCATCAAGGTGATTGACCTCATCTGCCCGTTTTTGAAAGGCGGCAAGGTCGGTGCGTTCGGTGGCGCCGGCGTTGGCAAGACCGTCGTCATCATGGAACTCATCAACAACATCGCGAAACTGCATGGCGGCATTTCGATGTTCGCGGGCGTGGGTGAACGCACCCGTGAAGGCAATGACCTCTACAACGAAATGATTGAAGCCGGTGTGATCAAGGTTGAAAAGGATGACAAGGGCCATCCTAAATTGGGCGCGAACGGCCTGCCCATTCTGAAAGGCGGTTCCAAAATCGGCCTGGTGTACGGCCAGATGAACGAACCGCCCGGGGCGCGTTTGCGCGTGGCCCTCTCGGCGCTCGCCGTTACCGAGTATTTCCGCGACGAGAAAAATCAGGACGTGCTGCTGTTCATTGACAACATTTTCCGCTTCTCGCAGGCCGGCTCGGAAGTGTCGGCCTTGCTGGGTCGCACGCCCAGCGCCGTCGGTTACCAGCCGACCCTGGCGGCCGAAATGGGCGATTTGCAGGAACGCATTACTTCGACCAAGAAAGGTTCCATCACGTCGTTCCAGGCCGTGTACGTGCCGGCGGATGACCTGACCGACCCCGCGCCCGCGACCACGTTCGCGCATCTGGACGCGACGATTGTTCTGGAACGCGCCATTGCCGAGCTGGGCATTTATCCCGCCGTGGACCCGCTGGCCTCGACCAGCCGCGCGCTCGCCCCGGATATTGTCGGGCAGGAACATTACGAAGTCGCACGCGGCGTGCAGAAGGTTTTGCAGCGATACAAGGATTTGCAGGACATCATCGCCATTCTCGGCATGGACGAACTCTCGCCCGACGACAAGCTCACCGTATATCGCGCACGCAAGATCCAACGGTTCCTGAGCCAGCCGTTCTCGGTGGCAGAGGTATTCACCGGCCGGTCAGGCAAACAGGTGCCCGTCGTCGAAACCGTCCGCGGGTTCAAGGAAATCCTGGAAGGCAAACACGACGAGGTGCCCGAACAGAATTTCTATATGAAGGGTGGAATCGAAGAGATTAAAGAAGGCTGACGTATGAATTCACGTTTCACCTTTCACGCTTCGGCATCGGCTGGCGTGCCCGTGAAACGTGCCGCGTGAAACGCGAATTAAAATGGCCAACACAATCAAACTCGAAATCGTCACGCCGGAAGCGAAAATCTTCTCCGATGACGTGGACATGGTTACGCTCACCGGCGGTGAAGGCGAGATGGGCATTCTGCCACAACACATGCCTCTGATGACGCAACTGGTCGCGGGTGAAATTGTCGCGCAGAAAGGCAAGGAAACCATTATTCTCTGTGTCGGTGGCGGTTTCGTGCAGGTCACCGGCGACCGCGTGGCCGTGCTCACCGACATGGCCATCAACGCCGACAACATTGACGAGGCCAAGGCCGAGGAGGCGTTGCGCCGCGCCGAGGCGCGGCTGGCAGAGAAAATCAGCGACGAGGAAGCCGCGCGCGTTCAGGCCGCGCTCGCGCATGCCACTCTGCAGCTCAAAATAAAACGGCGGCGAGGTTAGCCCAGCCGGGGGCATTCGATGGCCTGCATCAACATTCCATCCACCTTCGTCAAGATTCCCGGCGAGACTGCGCATAGTGTAAAGGGGGCACCTATTAAGGTGGGTAGCCCTTTTATGACCCCTTTATGCATGGCGGCGAAGTGATACTGTGGCAGCGCCAAGATTGACATCGGTTGTCGGAATAACTCACCATGGTCCTGCGCCGTACTGGGCAAGGTATATGAAGTAGGTGTTCCCCGAAGTCTGTCCCGAAGCCGCTGGAGCAATCACGGGATATAAAGGGCCAGGTTCAACCTGAAAGTTTGCCCATTGGACATGACCGTCTTCAAAGAGGAAATTTCCGCCAAGAGGCACGTCTCCGGGGCTTGCGTGAGCTGACGCAGGCAAGCCTCCAGGAACGCTGGGGTATTGTGCGACCCAACTGCCACGAAATATTTCCATATCATCCGCCATCAGCGGCGCCTTGCGATAAGGAGTGCCAAATTTGGTGCGGGCGAACCATTGTCCCAACCCATACCTGTTGTACTGCGTATAGCTGGAAAGGGTGGTTTTGGTTCGATAAGGAAGTGAACTGTAGCCAATCAAAGTGTGGACGTTGTTAGCGGCTTCAAAGGCGCGATGCCATTTATCGGTCGGACAATACAAAACATCGTTTTGTTTGCGAGTGCCAGTCGTCGTATTGCCTGAATTATTCTGTGTGAATAGATACTTTGGATAGAAAACATTGGTATATATCGGCGCCATCCAGGCCGCGTCCATGCCTGATGTGTTGTCCGGAAAGAAATTGTCGTTGTCGCCCGCGTACATTGTGTATGCCAGACCCCACTGATGAAGATTGTTGGCACATTGCGCCCTGAGGGCCATTTGTTTAGCCTTTCCCAGAGCCGGCAACAACAAGGCTGCCAAAATTGCAATAATGGCGATGACCACCAGCAATTCAATTAACGTAAATCCAGTGACACGCGAATATTTGCTCTTCATTTGTAAACGACTGCTGCTTTTTTAGACTGTGGGCCGCCCTGGCGGCGGCCCACGGTTCAATTTTTCAGCTTTTGCGACACCAATGTCATGGTGATACGACTCGGAAGAAACTCGCCCTGTTCGTCAGGGGCAAATTCGTATAACCGAAACTCCCATCCGGCGCGAAGTTGTTCGTAAAGACCGGAGTCCAGCTTGCCGGCGGCAATGCCAGATTTGTCGTTGTCAGAATCCGGTATTGAGCGCCGGCAGACCCGCCGCCAGTGCCGCTTAAGATCAAGCTGCCATTGGATAGCACCGGGCTGCCCAAAAGTGGCGTTGGCCCTTGAGTGACGGTGACATAGCCGGTTCGCGAGCTCGTATTTGCGCCGCTCTGGCCTGTCACCGTCAGGCTGACGGTAAAGGTGCCCGGCGTGGAATAAGCGTGGGAGATGTTTGCGTTGGAGCTGTTGGTGATAGATTGGCCGTCTCCAAAATTCCACACCCAGTTCGTGATGTTTCCGGTGGATGAATCGGTAAACACCACCGATTGTCCCGTAAGGGCACTCGTCGGCGCGCCGGAGAAACTGGCGGTCGGCGGGGTTGTCGTCGCTCCCGGTCCGTTCAACTGGATGCCGTTCAAGTTGCCCTGACCGTTGGCCAAGCCAACCAGGCTAATATGTAATAAGCCGTTCGCCGCCACAGTTGGCGTCAGGTGGACATAATTGGTTTCAAGAATTAGCGTGCTGTTTCCATTGTTTGGCCCGCAGTTATCAAACGAATCATTGGCCGCGAAGCGGGTCACGACCTGCTGCGCATTGGTTCGCGCGCAGGAATACAGATACAGGTTATAAACCCCGGCCGGAATTCCGTGCAGAGTGACCGTTGCTGTGTTCGTGTTGAGGGCCACCAGGCTGGCTTGCATCAGGTTTGCCGCCGGCGAACCGGAGCCATTGAACGGCGTATTGCCGGCATTGTTGAAATCCTGACCTCCTGTGTAATCCAAGGTCAGCGGTGTTCCATAATCGTTGACGTCCGACAGCAACAATCCGGAACCGGAAATAGCATTCGTGGCACCTGCAAGCGGATTCGGATTGGTTACGGGGTTCCAATAGTCACTGCCGCCGCCAATGACGGCCGAACCGGCCTGCGTCTGGGCCAATCCGCTGCCGAGGCTTGTGCCGTTGAACTGCACGTCAATCGCCAACGGAGACGGCAGAGGTTGCACATTGAGCGTCAGCGGCGAGCTGCTAAGAGTGCCGGCTGCATTTGCGGCAACCAATTCATAACTGCCGGAGTCCGTGGTTTGCGAATTCGGGAGTGTCAACGTTGAATTGGTTGCGCCTGTAATTGGCACAAAGCCGCTGCCTTTGTTCACCTTCCACTGAAGCGACGGTTTTGGAATCCCGGCAAAGGCAGCCGAGAACGAAACGGTGCGTCCGACATAATCGTTCGGTGGCGAATCGCAAACTGTATCCATCGAAAGACTGAGCGAGACGTTTGTGTCGGGCCCGCTGAGTTGAAAACCGTTCAACAATCCCTCTCCACTGGCGTCGTGCCCGTAGAAGCTGATGTTCAACACCCCGTTGGTTGTCACCGTGGGCGTGAGATGCAGGTAGTTGGTGCCGGGAATGAGGGTGGAGGCGAAATTATTGGGACCGCAACCGCCAACCTGATCGTTCGCAAACAAAACATCCGCCCGGGACTGGCCATCGCTGTCACGGCCGCACACATACAAATAGAGATCGTAAATGCCGGCAGTCAGATTATGCAGCGTGATCGTATTGGTGTCGGCCATAGTCGTGGTTACAGTCCCCATGTAGCCGCTCATCACAGGTGCATAGGGTGAACCTATGTCGAAGAAGGGATTGCCATCGCCAAATGCCGTGCCGTTGAAAAGGTAATCGGCGACGTAATCCATGGTAATCGGTGTGGTAATGTCGCCTGCGTCAAACAGAGCGAGGTTGGTTCCGCGCGCAGTGCCGGCCACGGTAGCGCTGGCGTTGGGATTACTGACCGTGTTCCATACATCTCCGCTGTTACCAATCACGACCGGCCCCGTTTGGGAGGGGGCGTTGCCACTCCCAAACCCACTGCCGGTGAACTGGACATTAATGGCTAGACCTTTGGCGGGGGAGGCCAGCACATTGAGCATGAGCGGCGTGCTGTTGGAACTGCCGGCGGCATTGGAGGCAAACAGCGCGTAACTCCCTGCATTGGTGAACTGCAGGTCCGTCAGTGTCAACGTTGTATTGGTCGCGCCAGCAATCGGCACGAAGCCGCCGCCGGTATTAAATTCCCATTGATTAGTGATGGGCAGCGTGCCAGCAAAGGAAGCCGAGAACGTGACCGTGCTGCCGAGATAAGCGTTGGTCGTTGGGCTGGCAGTTGTATCGGCTGACAACGAAAGCGTAGGAAGATTGATGACCGACACGATTTGGAATCCTGCCATGCCGCCGCCGTTGGGGATGCTCAAGGTCAGCATCTGGGAACCGCCGCTAAGGTTTGTAAAAATCGCGTAATTAGCCATGGGATTTGCTCCAGTCGTATCGGTCGTTTGTGTCAAAGTCGCAACGTTAGTCTGTTGCGTTCCCAAACCTCCGCCACTATTAGTGGAATATCCGACCGAGAGCGGGCCTGGAGTCGTAAAGTCATACGTAACACCTGCGCCGGAGCATGCGATGGTTCCGGTGCGGTCAGCGGTGTCGGAACTGAAATAGGCAATCAAGTTGTAGCGATAATAAGGGATGCCCGTAATGGAAAACGCCTCAGGCCCAACGCCCGACGCGGTATTGGCGTATCCGCCAAGCAGCGTTCTGTTGTAAGTTCCATCTCCGTCAACGCTGCCAAACCCCAGAATTCCCCACCCCCCATACGTTCCCGTAACCGTAAAGCCTGCCGTGGTTGCGGCGTTGCTGTTATCAGGCATAGCGGACATGCCCTGCCCGGTGCCTGGATTGGAGTTGTTCCAATTTGTGACGGCTACGACGCCAGCAAGGCCGGTCGCTGGAA
>DATEGR010000049.1:0-5084 GCA_035279985.1 Verrucomicrobiia bacterium | reverse complement strand
ACCCCGGCCCTCTCCTCGTTTGGCGAGGAGAGGGAGATCAATTCCATCGTCGGAAATCAGAGCAAGCTGCTTTCCGAACCGACGTTCGCCGAACGGGTGCGGGTGATGTGCCGGCATTTGGATTTGATGATTGAAATTTTCGGCGAGCCACTTGGCTGCCGGATGTTTCGCAAAGTCGCGCCGTGGTATTCCAAACGGTTCGGTCCCTGCCATGAATTCAACAAGCACGCCGTGCACGTCTCCACCCGTGCGGAATTCCACGACGTGCTGGAGAATTTCAACCGCTGGCGGCAACAGTTTCTCGACGACAACGGTGAGTTATTGCCCCGCTTTCAACCACCGCCGATGGTTGCATCTTTCATGCGCGACGAACCCGCCGCCGCTCAACGCGAACAAATTCCCGTGCCGAAGGGGCCAGTGGAGGCATGGTGATTACTCCCGGAAACAACAGTGACAGGATGAAACCAGGTCAAGGATTGCGTGTGGGCGCCGTCGTTTTAGGTTGAATAATCCGGCTACCATGATTCTCTTGTTCATTCGCATGAACACCCGGGCACATTCCTCCCTTCCCTGCCGGCTTTGTCCACTGACGTTCTTTCTGTCGATCGGCGTTGCCCAAATAATTGCCGCTCCATTTTGCAACGTCCTGGATTACGGTGCGCATAACGACGGTTCGGCCAGTTCGACTGAAGCGATTCGTTCCGCCGTTCAGGCAGCCAATGCCGCCGGCGGTGGAACGGTTTACATTCCGCCGGGAATTTACGTTACCGGCCCGATTGAACTGACGAACAATCTGGTGCTGGACGTCGCAGCAGGTGCCACCTTGAGGTTTCCCGCCACTCGACTTCCATTTACGCCAGGACGTGAGCAAGGCATCGAATGTCTCACGCCGATTCCGCTGATCGGCGGGCGGAATTTGCACAACGTCACCATAACGGGCCGCGGCGTGCTCACCACCGACAACGCCGCATGGCTCAAACTCATGCCCCGGATCAATTCCTCGGAAACCGACATCGGAACCGCCTTCGGCACCAACTGGGAACATTTGCTCCAGGAGCTTGAAGTGAAGACGCCGGCGCGGGCCGAGGACTATGAAAAGGCGGCGCCCGAACTCCGGCCTTCCTTCGTGCGTTTTATGGATAGCACAAACATTTTGATCGAAGGTGTGCATTTTGCCGGCTCTTCGATGTGGACGGTACACCTGCTCTATGCGGACAATGCGGTGGTTCGGAACGTCATCATCGAGACCTGTCCCGGTGTGCATACGGACGGCATTGCCGTTGATTCCAGCCGCAACGTGCGGATAGCGGATTGTTACATTGACACCGGCGACGACGGCATCGTTTTGAAATCGGGCAAGGATGCTGACGGACGCCGGGTCAATCGGCCGACGGAAAACGTATCCATCTCGAATTGCACCGTGCATCACGCGCATGGCGCGGTCACGCTGGGCAGTGAAATTTCCGGCGGCATCCGCAACGTGGTGGCGGACAATATCACCTGCGACGGGACCCAGATCGGCGTCCGCATCAAAAGCCGGCGTGGGCGCGGCGGGGTGGTCGAAAACGTCCGGTTCGACAACTGGACGATGGAAAACGTCGGCATCGGAATCAATGTCACCAGTTATTACCTCATGGAAGGTGAAACCAAAACGTCCGAGGAACCTGTTTCAATCCGAACGCCGGTATTCCGCAACATCGCCATCAGCCACATGACCATCAATCACGCGCGGACGGCGATTGACATCGAAGGATTGCCGGAAATGCCGATTTCAGACTTGAGAATCAGCGATGTCATCGCCTCGGCGAAGACCGGAATGCGCGGCTCTTTCACGGATGCCTTGGAACTGCACCACCTGCAGGTAAACGCGGACAGTGGTCCGGCCTTCCTGGTGAGGGATTCCAAGGAACTCGAATTGGATGGTGTATCCTCGCGCAAACCGCCCGCAAATGCGCCGGTGATACGGTTGGAGCATTGCCCCCACACCATTATCCAGGACAGCCGGGCTTTTCCCGGGACCGGAACATTCCTCTCGGTTGCGCCGGGTGAATTGAAAAGCGTCCTGCGGGAAGGCAATAGCTGCGACGACGCGCAGAAACCGACGGAAGAAGCCGGCGGCAATTTCCAGTAATCCTGCGACGACTTTTGCGCGGCCAACGCCGCCTGCCGGTTCAGCCATTTTTCCGCCGAAATCTGGTCAAGGAAGACTTCCATGGAAATATAACCCGACAACAGATGAGATTGGCATAGTTTGGCTGTAACCGGATTTCCAGCAATTAAATCAAAACCGGGTTTTCGGCACGGCTTATACTTCTCCAACCCGGCGGGGATTTATTAAAGACTGGCGATTCATTTTCGAATGAGAAACTGCCTGAAAATGGCGTCCAACAAATTTACCCTCAATGTCGGAGCGGAAGGCGGGCTTCAGCCGGCTAGGGCGTGAGCTGGACCCATTGTGTTTGTGTTCGATATTGAAGCCCATCAGCAGTCACGACGAGGGCATAGAAAGGATGCAGTCCGGCCCACAAATTGGTGCCGTTCACCTGAAAAATGGCGGTGGATACATTGGTGGCCGTGCTCAACGCGCCGCCGGTGCTGAACAGGGTAATCAAGCTGACGTCGTTGGTGTTGGCGGCAACCTGAAGGTGGTAAATGCCTTGCGCAGGGGCTTGATTTGTCAGATCGAGCAGCGTCAAGGTCGCGGTCAGGGAAGTATTCTGAATTTGGACGGGCACGGTCACCTGCGTTTGAGTTCGCGCGTCGCTCCCTTCATAGGCGACGGCCGTTAAACTGTGATATCCATCGGCCAGAGTGGTAGTATCCAAAGGGAAAGTCACATTCAGACTGGCGGCGCCGCCCGTGACATAAAGATGGTTCCGGGGCTGGAGATCGGACAGGTTCTGAGTGAGGGCGCCTTGGGGGGTCGACATGATGACTTCATATACCTGAGGAGACACCTGAATCATGGCTGCTTGATAGCCAGGACTCCGGGCGTCCAAATTAAAAGCGATTGAACCGCCTGAATTCACCACGTAATCCGCGGCCACAACCCCGTCATTACCCTGCAGTGCCGGACTCGCGTTAATCGCGTTGTACAACTGACTAGCGAGTGCAGGCGAGCTCCCGCCTGACAGATTCGTGACGGCCACGACCACGGCTTGGCCATTGGTCTTGGTGAATGTGAATTGAATCCAGGCATTGGTGGGAGGTGAGTTGCTGAGCACCGTGTATTGCTGCATACCGAACGCCTGCGAGGCCAGGAGCGTGGGTTGGCTGGCGTTTAGAAAAGTTGAGAGCACGGTACCACTTCCAATCGCACTGGCGACAGTAGTTTGGATCCGGCCGAGGGCAAAATTGGTTGCCAGCTCCGTCCATTGGCCCTGGTTGGTGGAAACCCCAATTGTGTAAGGCCGCATGGCGCTGTCAACTCGAACCAGGGTGAGGTTTGTCGCCAGGTTAAGCACCGTGTAATCAGCCGAACCCGGAGGCACCAGCCATGCCCGATAAAACCGGCCGGATGAATTTGCCATGCTGGCATCGATAAAGTCCATTGCCCCGCCGGGTTGATTAGTGAAGATGGACGTCCAATTAACAAGATCAGTGGATGTCTGAATGGCCCAAGGCAAACCCGGCGTGCTGTCCACGTGCATCTGGAATGCTCCCGAAACGCCAATGCCCGGTGCGGACAATTGAGGAGGTTGATCCGGTACCGGCCAGATCATGCGATAAAAACGGGCAGGATAATTTACGGAGTCATAATCGATAAAATCCAGCAGTCCCGGTGGCGCGCTATTCGTGAAGATGGGCTGCCAATTCATCAAATTGGTTGAGGCCAGGATGACATAAGACAATGTGCTGGGAATCCTCACCTGCATCATGAAAGCTCCATTTTGATCAAGACCACCCGGGTCCATCTGCGGCGGAAAAGAAGCGGGCAAGTAATTGACGCTGTAGGCAAGGCCGGGCGTATTCGTGGGAGTGGTGCTGACAGCATAGAAAGGGACAGTCATGAGGTTGGTGGCAATGGACTGCAGCTCGATGCGATCGCCATGAACCAGGGCCTTTACCCGGGTGGCATTGGTGACGGCGTTGATCTGGGCAGCCACTCCCGATGCCACCGTGCTCAAGTTTGAGTTGGTGGGGACGGTGTAGGTAACGGGATAACCGTTCAAATTGACGGTCAACAAATTACCCGGACAGGGGGACAAATTGGTCAGGGTGTTGCAATACTGGCCGTCCACAAAAAAATCGACCTGTTGCAGGGGATGGTTTCCATAGTTGGCGGAGAATTGCACGGAAAGCATGGAAGTGCCGCTCAACACGGTGCCAGGAGGCAGGTTCGTGCTCCATTCCCCGAAGCCGGTTATTGCAAAAGGCGCTGCCAACGGCTCGCCGACAATCAACCCAAGATACGGCACATTGATGCTTTGATAATAGCTTTCAGCCAGGCTAAACCCGCGGGCCTGGTAAAAGTAAACCTGGGGATTGGGAAATTTCTGCGTATCGTTGGCAGGCTCAGCCACGGTGCCATAACTACCCGCCGCCCCGGCATTGATGAACGCCAGCAGATTGGTTTGACTGTTGGGCCCGAAAATAATGCCGCCGTAGGATGTGAGGCTGTCCGCCACGGCACCGGGAACGAACATGTTTTGCGGAACGCTGAATTGCGCCAAGCCCGTCTCATAGCCCAGACAACCGTTTGGCCACCAGACGGAATCGGTGTTGCTGCGTAAAATTGATGAGACACCCAGAATATTGATATTGAAAATGGCGTTATCAAAATAGGGATACCGGATGTTACGAAGCGAATCAGAACTTTTTGCCAGAATCACCGGCGATTGGGGAAAAGTTCCGTCACTGACAACCCCCTGATTCACCAACTCCTCTGCCTGGGACAGTGAACCGGCCGTAATCATCGTGGTCAGAAATGAATAACCAGGGGAGCCAACGATCGGCGTCGCCGGGCTGAAGCCGGCTTCGCTGGCCGCATAGCTGTTGGTGGTGCCATAACTATCGTTCCCGTTGGCTAATCTCAGTCCGTAAAACAAGGCCGATGTTGTGCTGTTGACCGTTGAACCGAAGCT
>DATEGR010000048.1:0-3568 GCA_035279985.1 Verrucomicrobiia bacterium | reverse complement strand
ATATCTTTCCGCCGGCGACGTGCTGATTGACCTGGCGTGGAACATTGACTGCTGCGAAATCCTCCAGTGGTGCCATGAACGCGGCGTGCTTTACGTCAACACGTCGGTCGAGCTGTGGGACCCGTATGAAAATTCCAGAGGCGCGTCGCCGCAGAAGATGACGCTCTACTGGCGGCACATGAACATCCGCCGCATGATTTCCCAATGGCCGCAGCCCGGCCCGACAGCCGTACTGGAGCACGGAGCGAATCCGGGATTGATTTCGCATTTCACCAAGCAGGGGTTGATTGACATCGGTAAACGCGCCCTGAAGGACAAAAAAATCACTGGCGCGGCCGCCGAGGAAATTCAGCAGTTGATGGCCGACAGAAAATTCAACCGGCTCGCGATGAAACTCGGCGTGAAGGTGGTTCATTGCAGCGAGCGCGACACGCAAATCACCGGCCAGCCGAAGGCAGTGGACGAATTCGCCAACACCTGGAGCGTCGAGGGCTTCCGCGAAGAAGGCACGACGACCGCCGAGATGGGCTGGGGCACGCACGAGAAGGAACTGCCGGCGCTGGCGCACGAGCACGCCGACGGCCCGCGCAACCAGATTTGTCTCGCGCGCATGGGCATCAACACCTGGGTCAGGTCCTGGGTGCCGGATTATTGCATCCACGGCATGGTCGTGCGCCACGGCGAAGCGTTCACGATTTCCGACCGGCTGACGGTCTGGGAAAACGGCAAGGCGGTTTATCGCCCAACCGTCCATTACGCCTATTGCCCGGCGGACGTGGCCATCGCGTCGCTCAACGAACTGCGCGGCTATGATTATCAATTGCAACCCAAGGCGCGCATTTTGAACGACGAAATCACCAGCGGCGCGGACATCCTGGGCGCGCTGCTGATGGGCCACGCGTACAATTCCTGGTGGATTGGCAGTGACCTGAGCATCGGTGAATCACGCCGGCTCGTGCCGCACCAGAACGCGACGACGATGCAGGTGGCGATTTCCGTCGTCGCGGCGGCGATGTGGATGATTGAAAATCCGGCGCGCGGCGTTCTGGTGCCGGACGATTTGCCGCACGATTACGTCTTGAAAATTTCCCGGCCGTATCTCGGCAAATGGATTTCCAAACCCTCGGATTGGACGCCGTTGAAACACCGCACCAACGTCTTCGGGGCTTACAGCCAACCGGACCTGGATTTGGCCGATCCGTGGCAGTTCAAGAATTTCCTCGTCACCAACGGAGAGTAAATGATTTCGAAAACCGCTCTTAAAAAGCTGGCCGCCAAACACGGCACACCGCTGTTCGTGGTGGACCACGACGAGTTGCGCCGCAATTATGCGATGTTCAGAAAATATCTGCCGCGCATCCAGGTTTACTACGCGGTGAAGGCCAATTCGGATCCGGCCATCGTCCGCACGTTTTACCAGGCCGGCGCCAGCTTCGACGTCGCATCGATGCCCGAGTTCGAAAACGTTTATCAAAATATCAAACACCTGCCCGCGAAGGAACGGCAGGACTGGATTTGGGATAAAATCATCTACGCCAATCCCACCAAAGCCATCGAGACGCTGAAACAACTTGATCAATACAAACCGCTGGTGACATTCGACAATTACGAGGAGATCAAAAAAATAAGAAAATACGCGCCGCACGCGGGGCTGGCGCTGCGGCTGAAAGTGCCTAACACCGGCGCGATGGTGGAACTGTCGTCGAAATTCGGCGCGTCGCCGGGTGAAGCGGTGGACTTGATTCTTGAAGCGGACAAGGTTGGCCTGACCGTCGAAGGCATCAGTTTTCACGTCGGCAGCCAGACGACGAATTTTGACAATTACGTCGCCGCGATCAACCTGTCCGCAAATATTTTTCAGGAGGCACGCGATCGGGGTTATGCCAAAATGAACCTGCTCGATATCGGCGGTGGTTTTCCGGCGCCCTACGATGCCAGCGTCAAACCGTTCCGCGAACTGGCCCGGGTCATCAACCGCGAATTAGACCGGTTGTTTCCGAAAGATATCCAGATCCTGGCCGAACCGGGTCGGTTCCTGTGCGCGACCGCCGCAACGGCCATCTCGAAGATTATCGGCAAGGCCGTGCGCGACGGCAAACTTTGCTACTATATTGACGATGGCGTTTATCACACCTTCTCCGGCGTGATTTTCGACCACTGCCAATATCACTTGAAGGCGTTCAAACCGGGCGCGACGCAAATCTGCTCGGTTTTCGGGCCGACGTGCGACGCGTTGGACGTGGTTTCGATGGCAGAGAACCTGCCGGACAATCTGCAGCTCGGCGATTTGCTGTACAGCGAACAGATTGGCGCCTACAGCCACGCCTCCTCGACGTATTTCAACGGTTTCCCGCCTGCGACCGTGGTGCATGTCAATCAGTGAAATACTGAAGCCTTGCCTGCCTGGAGTCAGTCATCGATACCTCCGAGTATTGCCGGAGCAATTCCTGAATGCCCGTCGAGTAGGCGCGTTGTTTGAGGCTCTCGACCAACTTCTGGTCGGCAACATTCCGGCGCGGCGAAATGCTGATCCTGGAAGCTTCAACCGGTGAGGGACTGAACATGGCCCAGTCACCGGTCCGCACGTCCACGAGCGCCATTTTGAGCCGAATGCGCATGTGTTCGCGCTCGTCCGGCAGAACCCAGTTCACAACCGGTATCCAGGAAAGGGTCCTGGTCGGCAGGTTCGCATTCTCGGATTCAAGAATGCCCCAGTAACAAAGAATTATGTCGTTTCCCCCGCGTGCGGCCGCCAGACGAAGCGATTTCGAGAAGCCTTCGGCGTTTCGCTGCTCGATTTTACCCTTCCTTATTATCGGTGCCGCCGGCACACCAGAGAATGGAACCACCCGAAAATGTTTGCCGAGTTCGCTTGCCACCGGCCCGTCGGGAAACCTCGCGCCGGATTGGATGAGCAGGATCGAGTCGCCCGGATGCAACCGGACTTGCTTGGCACTCGCCAACGTGCGTTCGATCTCGGTGTCGGAGATTACCGCGCCACGGTTGATGCCGAGCACATCAAGCTCACTCAGCTCGCCGCGGTAAGCGAAACTCGGGTCGGAATCGTCAAAGCACGGCATAAAACCCGACTCGGAACGGGAATCGTTATAACCGGAATGGGAGATCGAGCGGGTCGTGTGACAGCCAGATGCCATGCCACCGGCGATGAGCAGGCAAACAAGAGCAAGAACGTGTTGCGATTTCATAAGGTCAAGCATTTCAGTTCCTGTGGTTCTCCGGCACCGTGGTGTCATATTTCACGTCTTCCGGCACCGGCACAGCCACGGGAACGGTGGTGCCTTCCGCTCCTCCCGTTCGCTGCGTCGAATCCACCGCGAGAAATGCCGTAAATTCGGACATCAAATCATAATCCAATGCGACCTGTTTGATTTGCTCAGGTATGGTGGCATTCGGTTCATAAATGGACTGCGCGGCGAGATCGGAGATTTTCATCCGCGCCCAAATGCTCGGGAGCGCTTTTTGCGTCGCATTGGCATCTTCCGGACTGACCGGGAGGGAAAACTGAAGTGGTTCACCGGCGACATTCCCCGACACGCGAACCGGGGCG
>DATEGR010000047.1:0-13782 GCA_035279985.1 Verrucomicrobiia bacterium | reverse complement strand
CTTTCAGGAAAATCGTCACGGCCGTTTGTGGCTGATTGCCAGTGACCGCGATGCCAAGTCGCAATTCATTTTTTTCAACCCTCAAGCTGATGGCGGCGTCAAGATTCGCGTGTCGCGCCGGGCCGATTTTTTGGATGGGATACCAATACTGGCTCCACGATTTGGTTTCACCGGGCTGGAGAAAACTGAAATCGGGCTGGTTGTCGGTATAAACGCCGGCCATGATTTCAATGTACGGGCCAAACTCACCGCGCGCGTCGGCGTCGGTCAGGTTGCGATCCCAGGCATGGCCAAACTCATGGTTGCCCCACGTCCATTGCTTCTTGCCGGGCGCGATGTGATGATTGGCGATGTGAACGATGCCCGCCTGCGCCGTGTAATCATAACCGCCAAAGAAATCCTCCTCGCTGCCCATACACATGTAGGACGTGGGAACGGGAATGTTGGCGTAGAACGACAAATCATTCGGCGCGTACTTCGGAATTTCCGGGCCTTGATTTCGGATTTTGGATTGATTTCCGCGATGCGGCGGAATGAATTGTGAAGGCATTTCGCCTTCCGGAACGCCTTTACGCCCACGCTCGCCGTAATTGACGCCGTAATAAAATCCTTTTGCCAGCGGATACTCACTCAGTGAGCGCCGCGCGTGGTCCGCCACATAATAGACGTCCGGCGGGAAGAAGCTTTGATAGGCCTCGTGTACCCGGGTCGCAACATTTGCCCACCAAAGAAAGGTTTGCACGAACGGGGTGCGGTTGTAAGCGCGGACTTTGAGTTCAAGATAAGCCCGGCCGGGGCGCAGGCAGATGCCATGCATGCCTTTCATGCGGCACATCGGATCATGGTCGCTGCACCAGACGGTTTTTGAGCCGTCGGCGTGCTCCTCGATTTCAAAATCCACCGGCAAAAACGTCGCGGGCCGGTGGTGTTGCGGCCAGTTGAACTCGATGCCGCCGGAAATCCACGGCCCGGCCAAACCGACCAGTGCGGGCTTGATGACCGGCTGATGGTAAATCAGATCGTAGCCGTTGGTCTTGTCCTGCAATCGGTGAATGCGCCCGCCGATTTCGGGTAATATCATCACGCGGACAAACTCATTTTCGAGCCAGACGGCCTTCCACTTCCGGTCCACCGGCTTTTCCGCGATGCGATCCGTGAACGGCAGCGGGTAGACCTTGCCGCTGCTGCCCTGATACACGCGTTTTTCCAGGAACATCGGGTTTTTATCCGGCGGCGCGGGCAAATAAGCAGCGATTACCAGATCTTCCACGCGTACCTGCACCGCATCGGCAACCCGCAAGTCCCCGTTACGCAAGCATGAAGAATCCCCGGCGGCGCTTGCGCCTTCGTTCAATTCAAAGATTTTCGTCGGGCTCATCGCTCAAAATTTAATCCACCAGTTCGCGTTCAATTTGTTCCAGCGTTTTGCCTTTTGTTTCCGGCAATTTGAACTTGATAAACACAAATCCAGCCGCACAAATTCCGGCGTAAAGCCAGAAAATTCCCGCCGAACCGAGCAGGTTGTTCAAAACCGGGAAGGAAAAAGTCAGCAGGAAACACGCGATCCAAAGCGATGAAACGGCCACGGCCATTGCTGCGCCCCGGATGCGATTCGGAAATATTTCGGATATGACCACCCAAACCACCGGCGCGAGCGACATCGCATACGCGCCAATTGCCGCCAGCACCAGCAGCAACATGGGCAATCCTTTGACGCCGCTGAAATAGCAGAAGCCCAAAACAAGATAAATAACCGCCAGCGCCGCGGACCCGAACAACATCAATGGGCGCCGGCCGCCGCGATCCACAATTCCCAGCGCGACAAATGTGAAAATAAGATTCACCGAGCCGGTCCACGCGATGTTTTTCAGCACGGTCGAGATGTCATAACCGGCGGCGCGGAAAATTTCCTCGGCATAATTGAAAATGACGTTGATGCCGCACCATTGTTGAAACACGGCCAGCACAACGCCGAGAACAATCACCTTGCGCATTTTGGGTTCGAGCAGATCGGCAAACCGCACACGCTGGATTTCCTCGCTGGCCAGGGTGGATTGGATTTCCGCCGTGGCAGCACTCGCATAATTCTCCCCACCAATCTTCACCAGAACGTCGCGGGCTGAATTCGTCTTTCCATTCTTCGCCAGCCAACGCGGACTCTCGGGAACGAACAGCATTCCGAGGAAAAACAACGATGACGGTACCGCCGTCAGGCCAAACATCCAGCGCCATCCTTGCTGGCCAAACCAGGAATTGCGGATGAAGTCGTCGGTTGCGCCCGGCGGCAGGTTGCGCACCAGAAACCAGTTGAGATATTGCGCGAGCAGAATGCCAATGACGACCGTCAGTTGATTGATCGCGACCAGTTTGCCGCGCATCTGCGCGGGCGCGACTTCGGCGATATACATCGGCGAAAGATTGGACGCCAGGCCAATGGCAACGCCACCGAAAATGCGCCAGGTGATAAAAATCGTGAAACTGGTTGCCAACGCATTGCCAAGCGAAGTGACGGCAAAAAGCAATGCGGCGACAATCAGCAATCGTTTGCGGCCAAGCTTGTCGCTCAAGGCGCCGGCAAATATTGCCCCAAACAAACAACCAATGAGCGCGCAACTGTTGGCCCAGCCGATTTGCGCCTCGCTGGTCAATTGAAAATACCGTTGGAAGAACGGTTTGGCGCCACCGATCACCACCCAGTCCCAGCCAAAAAGCAGACCGCCCATCGCGGCAACCACCGCGATCAGCCAGACGTAACCAGAACCAGAGTCATCTTTCAGTCTCAAGGTTTCACTTTGTGCTGCCGTGATCACGTTGTTAAAAAAGTTGCGCGGGACCAATCCAGGTGAAAAAGCAAACCCTCCGGCCGCTGGTTGGAATCACCGAAGACTGGCTCGCGATGATCGGGTCACATTGTTTACGTAAGATTCATAACTTGAAAGGTAATTCCCTGTGACCTTTTCCGACAGACTAAGTTGCTCAGTTTCAGCCATGCTCTGCTTGTATTCCCGATATCACGCCGCGTCGCGAATTGTCATCATTTGAACACTTTCACTAATCTCCCAGATATCGTCCCGGAATGGAATGGACATTCCAACAAAGCGCATGGATAATTGACCGGTACCCGCGGCAAGACCTCCCGTTCCGCTTTTGATCCTTTTCAAATCAGGTGGACTAGACCCCATAGCGGCGCCTGTGCTCTGAAGGCGAATGATTGTGCATCTTTCGGAAAGCGCGCGAAAAGTAGAATTGGTCAGAAAAGCCGAGTTGATCGCTGATTCGTTTAATGGATAAATCGGTAGTATTAAGCAATTGTACCGCCCGTTGCATGCGCAAATGATTCAAATAACTCAGCGGCGCATAACCGCTGACCCGCTTGAAAAGATTCGTATAATGCGACCGGGATAGATTCACGAGTGCCGCGAGTGTCGCAATTTTCAAAGGCTCGCGCAGGTGACCTTTCATAAATTCGATGCTTTCACCCACCCGCTCGCGGACCGAGGTTTCACCGTAGCCGAACTCGTCCTTGTAGCGCAGAATCAATCCCATCAGGTGCGTCAGTGAGTGCGCGGCGTAAATCAGGTGTGTTATCGTAAAGCCGTGTTCGAGACCCTCCAGTACATCTTCAAACAGCGAGAACAACTGCACATCACCGCCCAGCGGCACCACCGGCTTTTCCGCCGTGACACCGAGCCTTTCCAGATAAATCGGCACATTTGACCCCACCGCGTGAAACCAATGAATCGTCCAGGGCGTCTTTTTTTTGGCTCCATAAACATGAGGTGTGGAAGCCGGCACCACCAGCAACTGGTTTCGGGTCACTTCGTGCTTTCGTCCGGCGATTTCGCACCAGCCATTGCCTTCAGCACAGTAGATGAAAATCGCTTCCGGGCACCCTCGCTCGCGCACGCAGACGTGCCCCTTGGCCTTGGGATAATATCCCGCGTCCGTTGGCAGCAGCTGCTTGAGCAGCGGATAGTGCAAAGCCGAGGCCATAATGGGCCGTGGCAAAACCACGAGACGCTGTCCCGCGAACCCCTCATGTTTTTCTCGCCACTTCACAAACAAGATGATGATCCGGAAATCTGTCCATGCGAAACCAGAAACAACTAGCCGAATGCCAACCGTACCGCAATCATTTGCGCCGGCTGAGGCGCGTTATACCACGTTTGGCTTGAAACTGCACGATTCGCTGCGAGTTGTAGCGGCGGTCTGCGACCGCCGAGGAATAACCAGAACGGCGCTCATAGAGCGCCGCTACAGTGCAATTTCAAACCGAAACTGGCATTAATCATTTAAGCTCCGGTTCAGGCAAAATTCGTAAATCCGCGGAGCCGGCATTTGGAGCAGGGGAAAAATCAAACGAATCCGGCGCCTTGGCCCAACCGACACAATTTTCTTCCGGCAAAACGGACATTTATTCCCGCTTGAATCGGAATCGGCGGCACAGGAGCTTATGCCTTGTCCTCAAGCGACCCACCACCGGCTTCGTTGCTAAGGTGTTTCCAATAAATAAAACTGCTGTGGCGCGTTGGGAGCAACGCTGTCAGTAAAATCGAAATTGCCATTTCCATCAAATGTGTTCGTAGCAAGGGAGAGCCATTGCGACGCGGGTAACGCGAGATTTGTGGAAACGAGCACACGATACGTCCAACCCGGCGCGCCCTTGCTGCCGTTGAAAATAAGGCCACTCACGCCCGCCGGGGTAACTGAGACAAATTCCGGCGACGGTACGCCGTTCGCGAGGGCCAGACGAAACAGTTTGGCTTGCCTGGCGTTCAGGCTCACGTTGAAAGCATTGGAAACCGCAGTGACCGTTCCGTCCCACAGATTGGTGGCGGTAAAAACCCCCGGCGGCAAGCCCGCGCGGCTCAAGTTTACCGTCTCGTTCGTCGCGCTGGACGTGTAATTGAAAACGGCGATACACCACGTTATGCCATCCTGCCGCACAAAGATATTCGCGGCGGTGGTGCCGGTGTTGCCCTCAACCGGTGTGAAGGTCTGGCCGGTGCGCGCAACCGCGTCAATGGCCGCATTCGTCAAACAGGTCTGAGCCAGGGCAACACTGGCGGAATTGGTCAGGATGCTTCCGTTAAGGAAAACCCCGGTGATCGCGCAATTGATGAGACGGCTTTGGTCTTCATTACTGTTGGGGCCGTTGTCAAAAACCATCATATCCGGATCATTGAACGGGTATAATCTGTCCAACCACCAACCGTAGGTCACGGAATTCATCGTGTATTCCGTGTTGGAAATGAAAGACGTGTAGGCGTCGCAGGCGATGCGCCGGCTGTGGCCGTATTGATACGGAAACAACGGCGCGATGGATTCGCTGATGAACATCGTGCCGTCCACCTGGTTGAGCAGGAATTGCATGCCCTGGTTGTAAGCCTCGATGCCCGTCGTCACGTTGGTGTCGTAGTGGACGCCTTCCAGCGCGCCGTGCGACAGGAAATCCAGCTTGATGTAATCGAACCCGTCGGCGACCAAACCGCTGATTTGATTGAGAATCAGTGCCTTTGTTCCCGGATGAGTCGGGTCCAAAGCCAGCGCGCTGTCGTAGGAAATGGCGCTGCCGTTGGTGGTTCGCAGCAGGATGTCGCTGTAGTGATAACCGGAGCCGGGCGCCACCTGGTTGCTGGACTGGGCCAGAGTGCCCCAGTAGGTGAACGGCGTGAAATAAATGCCCGCCTTCTGGCCATTCGCGTGGCAATGGCTGACAAAAGTTTGCAACTGCGAGCTGCTCAGGTTGTAGGTTCCGTAGGAATCCAGGTTCACATAGACCGTGCCGTGGTTGGTAAAACCATAAAGCTGCAAGTTGGTATGGATGGAATCAGATACCGCGATGGCGGCGGCATAAGTGATATGGCTCTGGTAATTGGTAACGCCCCAACTGTTCCAGCCGAACGGCACGCCGTTGGTCCAGACAAGCGGCGGGGCGAACTCGGTGTTTTCCGCAGCGTATTTTTCCATCACCGTTCGCCAGTCGCCGCCAAAACCCACAAACACGGTGGGTGACGAAATGACGCTGCCCGAAACGAATCCGTGCGGCTGGACATCCCATGGGGAGGTCACGCCGCCATACACATTCATTTGGTAGAGCTTGTTGCCGGAACCGTTAAACCAAACCCCGCTCTTCCAGGTGTCGTGCGTGACCGAGCCGACCACCAGCCCGTTGCGGGTGGTGTTGTCATAAAACGCCGACACTTCGTAGCTCACGCCGGAGGCATTTATACTCGTCGCATTGTAAGTAACGAAACCGTCATTATCAAAGGGCACCACCAGCGCGCGGTCGTCGTTATAGACGCCGATGTCCACGCCGCCGGTTGTGCTCACGACCACCGGTCCCATCCAGTTGGCGCTCGCGTTGGCGCCGCTCATGGTCACGCTTGTCAGAAAGCTGTCATTCTGGTCGAGCGTGAAATACTGCGTCATGTCCGGCAGCCCAGCGGCGTGTGCCGTGACGGCCACTTCATTGCTGCCGACGACCGACCAGGTGCGGTTGCTGAAGTTGTTACCCGTCACATAGCCGCTGCTCAATCCCACGCCGGCGTAAAACGCCGATATTTTTTGCGAATTCTGCCACAGAAACGCCGTCGTGCCGGCGGTCAGGTTGTAATTCAACGTGACATTGCCGTTAGACATAACCAGAGAGTTTCCAACCTGCTGAAAGGAGGGCGATGCCTTGGCCAAGCTTAACGCAACCAGCGAAACAAAAACCGAAAGAATCCAGATTTGAATGAAGCGCTTCAAAAACACCACATCACGGCGGAGGCGACGGATTGGGAATTTTCCAACCCGAGTGCCAAGGATAATTCCACAGGTTCTGTAGTTTCACCGGCTCAATATGCCCGTCAACAAATCCCATGTCAATGGCACCAGGCACTGGGCTTCCCGGGAGACGGCTCTTGGGCGCGGAACTGGCCGGAATGCCGCCATGCCGGTCAATGCAGACCCGGGCCATCATGCCTGAGGATGGGGGGGTCCCGCCCAAGGGGTCGTATAAATTGCGCGCCGGCGGATCGGTCTCCACCGGGTCAAAATTGAGAAATGCGGCGTCCATGAATATCGGCACCATACTTGGCCTCGTCACGGATACCGGTTTGACGTAATTCCAATCCAAGTGATTCTTCTGGTTGTTATCAATATAATTATTTGGATCTGCATCTGAGTCCAACCATTTGTTCATGCCATAGCTGGAAGCGTAGGTCGGATTGGACAACGTCCACTGCCAGGCGGTATCGGCCTTCCCCGGCGGGTTGACAAGTTTCTTGGGATTTCCGTGGTCAGGCGCCTGGGGGCAAATCAACACATTTGTCGCTTTCGAATAGTAAGTCAGCATGGTACCCATCCAGTCCGGGTCATTGCCATTCCAGGGCGGGAGGTTCCAGTTCGGGGGCGGGCCCATCCACTTCCGGTTGTCGTCAGTGTACATCATGCCGGCCACGGTCAATTGCTTGATGTTGCTGACACAGTCAATCTGCTGCGCCCGTAACTTCGCACTCGACAACGCTGGCAGCAACATCGCCGCCAAAATGGCGATGATCGCGATGACCACAAGCAATTCGATGAGCGTAAAGGCATGCAATCTCGATGAACGGCCGCCTTGCCGAATTTCGGCTGATCTGCTTATCGCAAGTTTGCTTTTCACTTACTTTAACTATGAGCGTTATCCCGTTCGCTACTTACCTGCCCGGACCGCCTTCGGGACTCTGCGGTTTTTCCGCCGGTGCAGCCCAAACGGACTATATGTTTCTTATTTTATTGCGCCTTCAACCGGTAAAACTCCCGTGGGTTGTTAGGACTAACGATGTTCGTGGACAGATTGAAATTGCCGTTCGAGTCAAACGAGTTGGTCAGTGCCGGCGACCATTGGTTCAAGGGCAATGCCAGGTTCGTACTCTGCAACAACACATATTGCCCATTGGATGTTCCGTTCGTGCCTTGAATAGTCAGGATCGTTCCGCTCAAACCAATCTTCGTAAAGTGCGGCACCGGCGCCGCCGTGGACACCACGCTGATGGTCCCGTTGACAGTCAGGTTATTCGTGTTCCACGCCAGGCCCGCACCCGGAGTGGCGGGCGTGATGGTGGCAAACGAACCGCTGTAGCTGGCAGCGCCGAACAGCGTGAAGCTGTTGCCGGCAACCAATGGCGACGAGATATTTGTCAGCGTCAGCGTCCCGCCATAGGTCAGCGTGCCGCCTGCCGACAGGCCGTCGTTGCTCGCGCCGTTGAGTTTCATTACGGTGTTGCCATTGAGCGTAGCATTGCCGGAAACGTTCAACGTGCCGGTAGTTGCGCTGGTGCCGGGCGCCACGGTGCTGCCCGCCGACGCAGCCAGATTGCCCTGAACTGTGCCGGAACCCTGCAAAGTTTGGCCGTTGGCCAGGGTGAGCGTGCCGTCGGTGCGATTCGTGACGGCGAGCGTGGCGCCCGACGCCAGGCTGATGGGCGTACTGCTTGAAATTGAGCCGTTGCCTATCAACGCCAGCACCATGCCGGAACGGATGTCAGTGATGCCCTGGTAGGTATTGGCGGCGGCGAAGACCAGCGGGGAACCGCCGTATTGATTCAAGAAGAAACCGCCCGCGCCACTGATGACATTACTGAAGGTAACTGCGGCGTTGCCGATCTGGAAATTCGCCAGGCCGTTCAGAGTGACTGTTCCGGCGATGGCGAGGCCGCTACCGCTGCCGCCGTCCACGCTGAAGAAATACAGGCCCGCATTGGTTTCCAGCACGAACGAGGTATTGAGCCGGTAATCGCCTGCGCCGCCGCTGGGCTGGTACTGCCAGACGGCCGTGGGCAGGATATGAACGACTTTCGCATAGCCGTTGTCGCCGGCAGTGGTGTCGCCATGCTGGATGTTGAAGAAAATGTTGGAGTGCAGCGTCAGGACATTCGTGGGATTGCCCAGGCTGACGCCCAAAGCCTGGATGCGCATGGTTTGCTGGCTGCCGGCGCTCGTCAAGAGGTCAATGTTACCCAGGTTCGTATCGAAGCCGATGTCATACCATTGTGAATAGCTGCCGACGCTGACGGTCAGGTTGTAATTATTGCCACCGCTGCTCAATTTGGTGCCCGCGCCGGGATAGCCCCAATCAAATCGTCCGGCGCCGCTCATGGTGGTGTTGCCGGTCAATGTGATGTTTTGGCCGAGGCCGAGTGTGGAGCCATCATTGTAAAGCGAGCCGCCAGTGAATTGAATGGCGCCCTGGCCGTTGGCGCCCGCGCCGGACACGACAATCGGTTTGTTGCCAAAACCGGCGTCGCCGACCGGATAACTCCCGGACAAATTCACCGCCACCGTGGCGCCATTGCTGATCACCAAGGTGCCATTGGTCGCCCCCGCGACGGCCGTGATGCCGTTGAGCTGCACGGTGCCTGCTCCAATGGTGAAGTTGCCGGTAAAATCATTCGTGGTGCTCATGGTCAACGTGCTGTTGCCGAGCTTGACGATGCTGGCGGCGCCACTGATTTTGCCCCCGCCACTGATGGTGTAGTTCGCCGTTGAATTGTTCGAGACGACATTCGGTGCGACAATCTGGCCGCTGGCAATGTTAATGCTCGTGGTGGGATGTGGTGCACTCAGGATGGTATCATCAAACAGAACCGTATCCGCGGTGAAGAATCGGTCTTCCGCGTGCGTGGTCAAATTTGACCAATTCAACGAACTTTGAACGTCCCACTGGCCATTGTTGGCGCCATTGTTCCATTCCAATAAATTCGGCTGCCCCGAGACGATCAGGTTTACTTGATGGGCCGTGCTTGTGCTCAAACTCAAACTGTACCGGGACGAACCAACGGTGGAAACCGTCCCGAATGAGCCGCTAAGAGTACCGCTGTAGGTAAAGAGCGTGTACGTACCGGATGCCAAAGTACCGGAAAGCGGATTGATGGTGATGTTGTTGCCGTTCACCGTCAGGTTACCCGTGACGGCAATCGCAGAATTATTGCCACTCGTGCTGGGACTCAAATTCATGGTCACCGAGGCGCCGCTTTCAAGTGTCAATCCACCGGCGGCATGGAAGGTTCCTGCCACGCCGACACCACCAGGAATGAAAGCATCTGATACGTCCACCAGGCCGTTGGCAGTGCCTGCGCCCGAAAGCGTGGTGCCGGTTTGACTGGTGATGCCTGACCCGATTAGACCATTGAGCACCAGTTGGCCATTGAACAAATCCACGCCGCCGGTGAACGACGGGCTGTTGCCCGCGAGGATGGCTGTTCCGCTACCGCCATTTTGGTAGAAAACACCCGAGCCGCTGAGAACGTTGCTGAGAGTCAGCGTTGTGCCCCCGCCGACATTGAAGGTGCAAAAGCCTGGCTCGAGGGTCATCGTACCGTTCATAACATCAGCCCCGGAGGCACTTTGAATTGTTCCGCCATTTTGAAAGTCTACCTGCTTGTTGACGTACACATTCGGCCCCCAGAATGTCAATGTACCGCTGGCAGTAACAGTCAGCGTGGCGCTGGGATCGCCAAATGTCGTTGTGCCGGCGACGCCCAAGGTCCCGGAGGCGATGGTGATATTCGCGAGTGGCGACTGCACCGACAGGTTATTCCACTCGAAGTATCCTCCATTGCCGTTTAGCGTCAGATTGTACGCGCCCAACGCGCCCAAAACACTCCCGCCGCCGGATGAACCCAAATCCCAGCGGTTGGGTGAATTATTAAGGAAGGTTGTATTGCCGGCCAGCATGATGTTGGTGGCCAGACCCGGACCGGGATTGTCGTAAATCGCGCCGCCGCTGCTGATAATCGCTCCATTGCCGCCCACGCCCGTGCCGGACACGATAATGGGCTTGGTTTCCGTGAAGCCGTTCGCGTCGAGCGTCGAACCATTGGCGATGGTCAGATTGCTGGAGCCTGTCCCAGCGGCTGAACTGCTACCGAGCTTCAACGTGCTGCCATTCGTCACCACGACCGGGCCGCTGAAACTATTGACTCCGCTCAACTGGAGCGTGCCGCCGGCGCCCGCTTGTACCAGCGCACCCGAACCGGAAACGGTATTGCCTAGAGTGGTAGCGTCGGTGCGGTCGAAAACCAATACACCGTTGTCGGTAACGGCACCAGCCGGCAGGTTGCCGTTGGCATCGTTGTTGCCCACCTGCAAAATGCCCGCGCCAACTGTGATTCCGCCGCTGAAATTATTATTCCCGCTGTTGTCAATCACTAACGAGCCGGAGCCTTGTTTGAGCAAACCGGCGGCGCCACCAAGCTGACCGATGCCATTGAATGTGTAATTCAGCGCGGCGTTGCTAACGGTGATGCCGTTGGGCGAAAGCGCTGTGGTCAGGTTGACAGTGCCGGTGTGTGCGCCGTCAAAAAACTGTACAGGGGCCCCATTAGCATAAGTAGCCGGGTTACCGCCTGCCAGCCAGTTCGCAGTGGTGGTATCCCAATTGCCGTTAACCACGCCGGACCAGACCTCCGTGGAAGGTCCGCTGGTTAACACCAGGTCAACCGAAGCGCCAGCGATATTGTTGGAAAGATACCCGGCGCAAAGCGCGGGCAGCGTGCCCAGGCCGAAATTGTAACCCGCGCCGGAAATGCTCGCGGGGTATTTGATGAGCTTGACTTGAACCGGATAACCGGGGAATGCCGGCACGGACGTGATGTTAATAATATTCGCCGGATTGCCGGTCGTTAAGCTGGAAACGAAAATGTTGGTTGAGGCGGCCTGAATCGCCAAATTAAGCGTCGAGTTGACGAATGAAAGATTGCTGACAGGCGCCGCCGGCGTGCCGGCCTGGCCGGTGAGCGTTAACGTGCCGTTCGTCACGTTGATCGTGCCGACGCCAGCGCCGTTGACGATAGTGCCCGCGGCGAGCCCGCCGCCGTTGATATTTATGGTTCCCGCCGTACCGAGTGTCACGGTGCCACTGACGGCGGCGAGGCTCAGCGTATTATTGACCGTCATCGTCGCGTTGGTAGTGCTGATATTGACGATGCCCACGCCCGTGCCGCCGCTGCTGACTTCCTGGTTGCCGATGGTGGCGTTGTTCGCATTGACGCTGCCGTTGTTAAAAGTCAAGGTACCCTGCGAATTCGCCCCCGGATTGCCTCCCTGACCCAGTTGCATCGTGTCCGCCACCACCGTGACGTTGCCCCCCGTAAAATCACAAAGGGCGGTGCCGGAAACCTGCGAATTGCCGTTGGCGTAGCCAATATAATAATTAGCGATGCGTCCATCGCCGCCATTGCCGCCCAAATAGGCCACCGGCACATTGGTCCCGCCCACAAAGGCCGGGTTGAAGGCCATCACGGCCCCGGCCGGCCCGGTGCCCGGGCCGCCCACAATCAGGTTGCCCGTGCCGGTCAGGATGTAATTGTAGATCCCCAGATAGACCCCGCACGTCACAGAATTGGTGCCGGGCGTGTTGCAGATTTGAAAATCAGTACCCAGGGAAATCACGTTGGTCCTGGCAAGATATATCGTACCATTTTCGTTGGGCGTGAAGCTGTTTGGGGTTTGGTTTCCAAAGGCCACGTGGATGAAATTGCCGCTGCCCGCACCGGCGCTGTCAGTGAAAGTATCCAGACCCGAAAGGTTCAGTGTGACATTATGGCTGTCGCCCAGGGTTGGCGATCCCTGGCCCACCCAAAGATTGGCGCCTGAGCCCGGCATGTTCAACGTTCCGCCACTGCCAGTGATGGTGATGGTCTCCACCGCGTTGGCCGGCGCCGGGATGCTTCCATTCAACTGGTCGGCACCCACCGTCAGGTAGCCGTGATTGCCCACACCAACTATCATGGTAACCCCCGGATTAATCAACGTCGTGTAGTTCCCGTTGGTGGGGATATAGTCCAGTTCCCACATCGGCATCTGCGCCACCCCAGTAGCGTTGTCCAGGACATTGTTGACGGCGAAATTATTGTTGGCGCTGGCGCCGACGCCGGCGAACTCCACCTGGTTGAAATACGTTTGTGGGCTGAGCTGCCCCGCGTAAGTCCAGTTGGCGGCGTCGGTCCAGTTGGTCGTCACCCCGACGCCAGGATTGCCGGCCCAAAAATCATAAGCGGCCTTTGCGGGAAAGATAATCAGGAGGCTAAAGGCGAGCACCGCTCCGAATCGTGCTATCCCTCTTAACCGGGCGATCTTGGATTCTCGTTTCATGGTCATAACTTGGTTTCAGGTTAAACCAGCAATGCGCGGAATGAAAACCAACGGACCAAGGGCATCCATTCCGCGCTGCTCTTTACATGCTAATAACTTACTCAACTTTTTCCTTTTGACATTCAAACCATTACTACCAGGCGTGTCGTTTTCTAATCTCAATTGACCGGCACATGGAAGTGATGGCTTTGCTCAAATCAATGAATTCTAGCTTTTCCTCTTTAGACCCAGCCTGAAAAGGACGACAACTCCAACTCCGGCGATGCTTAAGCTGGCCGGTTCCGGCACCACATCAAAACCCAGGTTCGCAGCGGGGTAAATCGAATCGGATGCGGAGGTCTGGGCTGTTGCGGGGTCTGAACCGCCATAGACTCCTGCGCGACTAAACTCCCAGCCGCTGCCTAATTGCGCGTATTGAGGACTCCATGTAATCTGTCCATTATTTCCATTATCCGGCGAATTATTGCTGATGAGATCCCCCCAAAGATCCACGTTATCCACCTGTGCATCTATGTAATAGTAATGGCCATAAGTCAGGTTCACGGTTGAGGACAATTGCACCCACCGATACCCGTCCACCAGCGGAGCCGCTGATCCCGCCGGCACCGTTACAGAGGCAAGCGGACCTGCGCCCAGATTATCGTGATCCCAAAGCGACACCAC
>DATEGR010000046.1:0-14137 GCA_035279985.1 Verrucomicrobiia bacterium | reverse complement strand
AAACCGACGCGCGCTTCATCTCCCTCTCCTCCCATGGGAGGAGAGGGCCGGGGTGAGAATTGTCCGAAACGAAATTTCGCGCATTGAACCCCTGAACCAGAAATGCGGCGCCAGCTTCCTCCCTCTCCTCGCCAAACGAGGAGAGGGCCGGGGTGAGGAGTCCGTTCTCCCGATTGCCCCTCACCCCGTCCCTCGCCCCGCTCGGTCCTAGCGGGGCGAGGGAGCTATTAAGGCGGTGCAGCGTGTGCTGGAAGATCCACGGGTTGTAAAACGCACCGCGTCCGATGCTCACGCCGGCACAGCCGGTTTCGTCGAGCATCTTTGCCGCGGCCTGGGGCGTGATGATGTCGCCATTGCCAATGACCGGAATCTGTTTCACGGCGGCAACCACTTTGCGGATGCCAGCAAGGTTGACCGTGCCGCCAAAACCTTGTTCGCGTGTGCGGCCATGGACGAAAATCGCAGCGACTCCGACGTCCTCCAGTGCCCGCGCCAGGTCTGGCGCGGTAATGTTTTGATCATCCCAGCCGAGCCGCATCTTGGCCGTCACCGGGATTTTGACGGCGTTGACCATGACGCGGACGAGCCCGGCCGTTTTGGCCAGTTCGGTCATCATGGCCGAGCCGCCGCCCACGTTACAGACCTTGCGAACGGGGCAGCCCATGTTGATGTCAATGGCGGCGATGCCGCGCGCCTCAAGCGCCTGGGCCGCATCGCGCATTTCTTCCGGGATGGACCCGAAAAGCTGGACGGCCAACGGTGAATCGGCCGGCCGGGTTTCGATCAGCTTGAATGCCTTCGGATTTTTCTCCAGAAGCGAGCGGGCATTGACCAGATCGGTGGTGCAAAGGCCCACGCCGCCGATTTCGCGCACGACGAGCCGGAAGGGCAGGTTGGTGTATCCCGCCAGCGGCGAAAGGAACAGATTGGACAGCAACGTCAGCGAGCCGATGCGCATAGTGGCAAATATAGCAGATTCATTTTGGCATTGGAGGGAAAAGCGAATTCGTGCATTGCGGAGGCGCAGAGGGCATGATAGCTTGGGATGGCATTATTTCTTATGTTCGGCGAAGACCAAAACAAAGACAGCGACCGCGGCCAGAAAAAGCCGCCGGGCGGGTTTAAGCTGCCACCGACAACATGGGTGGCGTGGATTGCCATCATTGGCCTCATCGCGGCGTTGATGTTGCTGAAAAACCACATAACGACAGAGGCCGGCACCTTGTCGCAAGCCGAATTTTTCAAGTTGTTCCAGTCGAATTTAATTGCCCAGGCGACAGTCAGTTTTAATCCGCAAACGGCGCCGTTGACGGAAATTACCGGGCAGTATTATCAGACCGACAAGGATGGCAAAAGGATGGCAGTGCCGTTTGTCGTCAAAAATGCCTATTTGACCCAGGCCAAGCAGGACCTGCTGTTCGCCTCAGACAAAATAGACGCGAGCCAGCCGAATACGATGTTGATGAGTGTGGTGTGGGGCATCGCGCCGTTTCTGCTGATTGGCATTCTGTTTTGGTTTTTCTTCATCCGCCAAATCAAAATCGCCGGCAAGGGCGCGTTAAGTTTTGGCAAAAGCAAGGCCAGGATGCTGGCGAAGGACCGCAACAAGACGACGTTCAAGGACGTGGCCGGCATCGAGGAAGCCATCGAGGAAGTTTCGGAATTGGTGGAATTCCTGAAAGACCCCAAAAAATTTCAGAGGCTGGGGGGGCGCATTCCCAAGGGCGTCCTGATGGTGGGCGCGCCCGGTACGGGCAAAACCCTTCTGGCCAAGGCCATCGCCGGCGAGGCGGATGCGTCGTTTTTCAGCATCAGCGGTTCGGACTTTGTGGAAATGTTCGTCGGCGTCGGCGCCAGCCGCGTGCGCGACATGTTTGAACAGGCGCGCCGCAACACGCCCTGCCTGGTGTTCATCGATGAAATTGACGCGGTCGGCCGTTCGCGCGGACACGGTCTTGGCGGCGGCAACGACGAGCGGGAACAAACGCTGAATGCCTTGCTCGTGGAGATGGACGGCTTTGACACGCAGGAAGGCATCATCATCATTGCCGCGACCAACCGTCCGGACGTGCTCGACCCGGCCCTGTTGCGTCCGGGCCGTTTCGACCGGCAGGTCGTTGTCAATCTGCCGGATGTGCGCGGGCGCGAGGCGATTTTGAAGGTTCACGCCAAAAACGTGAAACTCGCGCCGGAGGCGGACTTGTCCATCATCGCGCGGGGCACGCCGGGTTATTCCGGTGCGGAACTGGCCAATCTGTTGAATGAAGCCGCCTTGCTCGCCGCGCGGACGAACAAAAAATCCGTCGGCATGGAAGAATTGGAAGAGGCGCGCGACAAGGTCCGTTGGGGCCGCGAGCGCCGCAGCCTGGCGATGACCGACGAGGAAAAGAAATGCACCGCCTGGCATGAAGCCGGGCATGCCCTGGTGAACATGTTGCTGGAACACACGCATCCGTTGCACAAAGTCACGATCATTCCGCGCGGACAATCACTCGGCTCGACAATGCAATTGCCGGAAAAAGACATCTTAAATCGCCGCCGCAAGGAAATGTTTGATGATCTCGCCGTGACCATGGCTGGACGCATCGCCGAGGAAATTGTTTCGGGCGATATTTCGACGGGCGCGGCGATGGACATTCAGCAGGCCACGAACCTGGCGCGCGCGATGGTTTGCCAATACGGCATGAGTGACAAGGTTGGCATGGTGCAATACGGCAGCGACGATGAATACGTTTTCCTTGGTCGCGAAATGGCGCGCACAAAAGTTTACAGCGAGAGCACGGCGCGCGAAATTGACGAGGAAATCAAGCGTCTGATTGATGAAGGTTACAAGCGGGCGCAGGACATTATTTTGACCAATCGCGACAAGCTCGAATTGATCGCCAATGCGTTGCTCGAGCACGAGACACTCGATCGGGCGCAAGTCGAGGAAATCGTCAAGACCGGCAAGTTCACGCCGCCGCCGCCCAAGCCTCAAAGTGGAACCCTGATGGGCGCTCCGGCCGGTACCCCGTTGCCGGAAACACCGCCTAAACCTGTGCCGCCCAAATTGCCGGGACTCGGCGCGCCTGCGCCTGCGCCGGTTTGAAAGGTTTGCCTGATTACTGTGAACCTTTCGGTTCCAGCACCACGCGAAAACCGTAATCGTTTTTGGTCTTGTCGGGGGCTGAGTACTCGCGAAATTCGGGACGTGCGTTGATGTCAATATACGTGTCCCAGGCACCGCCGCGAAGAACGTGATATGGTTTGTCCTGCGGATCAAGGCACCATTCCATCACATTGCCGCGCGTATCGTAAAGACCCAGACTGTTTGGTGCCAGGCTGCCTGCCGGCTCGGTGGAAGAACGGCGCGGCATGCTCAGGCTCATCACCGCAGCACTTGCCGGAGTGTCACCCGCCAATTGTTCCCATTGCGCCTGCGTCGGCAAGGAATAGACGAAGCGTTTTGGCAACTCGCCGGTTTTTTGTTCCTTTTCGGTCAGCTTTTGGCAGAAAGCCATGGCATCATTCCAGTTCACTGAATCCACCGGACGATCTCCGCCTTGAAAGGCGCTGGGATTGCTGCCCATCACTTTTTGATAGGACTTTTGCGTCACCTCATACACCCCGGCCCAAAAGCCCGGTGAAATTTTCTTCAACACGATGCCAACGGTGTTGGTGACCTGGTCGCTTTTGAGCATCAATTCCTTGAGCGGCGCATTGGTGTCGCTGTCAGGAGTCGTGGCATTCTGATCGTTGTCAGACGTGGTGGTGTTTTGAGTATCGTCCTGGGCACGACCCAAAGTCGGCAGGGAAAATAACGAGGCGATGACCAAAAGTGTTAACATTCTCCGGCTCATTTTCATAACGCAAACAAGGCTTGTGGTTGACAATCAACGGACAACATAGCAAGCCATGTGCCGTTACAAAGATTTCTCGGGATTCTTCAAGTCTTCTGCCAAAAAACGGGTCACGTCCTTGAAACGCACAACGTTATCAGGATTTACGTCCATCAGCGACTGGTGAGCTTCAAGACAGGTGCGTGTTATTTGCTGGCGCGTCGGATTCACGGAATCCGGCGTCTGGGTCTGGACATCGCCGGGTAATTGCAGGGTTCCCACGGTGACTTTAAAAAGATGCAATGCGCCCAGGTTTTCGAGCAAATCCACAATCCGCGAGTTTGGATTCAGCAATTCGATGCCGTGTTTATCCGGCGCGGCGGCTTGGTTCAATTTCAAACCAAACCCGGCCAGGATACCGAGGAAGGTGCTGTCCATGAGCGCGCATTCCGAGAGGTCAATGATGAAATGACCGTAACCTTTGCGGATCAATTCGCTCAGCAGCGTTTTGAAATCAGGGCCGTAGGTAAAATTCGCGCGGCCCACGATTTTCACGCAGGCGAAATTCTTGCATGCCAGGACCAACATTTTTGCCGACGGTGTCGCCATTTTTTAAATTCCTTTTAACTGGTCACGCTGCGGCTGTTTGTGGCGTGATAATTTGCACCAAAGTTTGCTGTAGAACCAGCCTTTCATCAAGGCCACTGGATACCAGTCGCTGGTTGCAGCGCAACAGCAAATCCATGGCCCGTATCAATTCAGACTCGGCATACCGTTTTATCTGCGGCAATGCCTTGTAAAGCACGTACGGATTCAACGCCAGCGGGTTGTAACGGCGGTCGCCGGGCAGCTTGTCCGCCGGAACGTGCTGCAGTTGGGCCTTGAATCGGTTGTAATCCATTTCCGGCTTGATCCAGCCTTCCCGCAGCATCTCCTTCAGCAACAGCATCGCGCGCACTTTCGCAATCAGACCGTACAGCAAACCAATTTCCGATTTTTTGGAATCAAACTTAACTTCCCACAATTCCTCGTCCAGCCGCCGCAGCAGACGAGGCAAATCACGGTCGCCCAGGGCGTCGCCCAGCGCAAATGCCCGCGCCGTCTTGTTTTGGATGCAGACCGAATCGACATCATCGGCTTCAATCTCTTTGCGTTCGCTGACGAACAGACAAAGCTTCTCAACCTCATTCTCGAGCTGGCGTGGATTGGGTCCGACACGGTTCACCAATTCAGCCAGGGCCTCCTGGGAAATTTCCTTTTCCCGCTTCTGCACAGCCGTTTGCGCCGCAACCTCCGCCCGTTCCGCCCAATCGCGATCATCCGCCGACCACCCGGCGTAAGTTTCCACCGAGCCGATTTTGTCGAGTGTCTTGAAAAAGGTTTTGCGCCGGTCCACCTTGCCCGCACTGATTAACAGCCGGATACCGCGGTTGCGCGCCCACGCGAAAGTTTTCAGTTCTTCCGCCAGGTCGCCCAGCGATTCGGTGACGGCCTGGGCGGAAGCAACACGTTCATCGCCAAGAAAATTACAATCGCGCAACCAGATGGCCTTGCCCGCGCCGAAGAAGGGCAGGGTTTGCAGGGCTTCGCGCAACCGGGCTATGGCAACCAGCACTTCGCCGCTGTTGGTAACGGTGGCTTCGATGATTTCATGGTCCATACCTCCGATTTCATTGCACCATTGCTGGTAGAGTTGCCTGGCGTGCTGTTTTACGGCGAACTCATCGTCACCGCAAATAAGAGCTGGCGATGGAGTTGTGGCGGCGGGCATTTTACTCCGCCTCGCTGCCGGTTTCGTTGATGCGATTCAATACTTCACTCATGTCTTCGACCTGGTCGAAGAGGGAGGCAGCCACAAAAATCGGCTTCTTCTGGGCCGCGGCCAGGGCCAGACAATCGCTGGGGCGAGCATCGAGTTCCACGATCTTTCGCGCCAGCTCGTTCTGCTGCTGCAAAATCAACCGTGCAAAGTAGGTTGAATTTTTCAAATCCGTGATGACCACGCGCTCCACTGTGATGCCGAAACCTTGAAACATCCGGTTGATGAGATCGTGGGTGAGCGGCCGTTCCTTCGGGGTCTGGCGCAAAAACATGCCAATGACCGCCCCCATTTGCGGTTCGACATTGATGACGAAAACTTTTTCGTCATTGCCGACAAAGAGCGCGCAGCCACTATTGGCCGGAATGATCCCGCGAATCTGAACTGACACCACATCCTGCTTCATGCCTCCAATTTAGGCCGAATCGCGCGAAAAACAAGTCCGGCTTTGAATCAGGTTGCCGAAGGCAATTCCACGGGTTTGGTCAGAAACCGGTCTTTGATAAACGTCCGGTAATACGCATCTTTGCGCGGCGCCGTCAGCAGGCTTTCATAACGGAAGCCCGGCACGTTGTCGAAGCAAAGCGTGGGCGAATTTCGGAACTTGATGTAAAGCCGCCGGTTCTTGGGGATGTAGCCGACGGCCTCGAACAAATCCGCGTCCACCGACACCATTTTGACGGGTTGTGCTACAGTTGCCATAACTTTCCTTTTGCTGAATCCGGGGTTTTTGTAGGCCGAAACCTGCCTGCCGTCCAGTGTTTTTTCAATGCCGAACACCGCAGGCGCAGGTAACCGGCGATCCCGGCGCTGTGCTTTGCGGTTCGTAATTCAACCACGGCCCCAGCCATCGCTCGACCTCCTGCAACGTCATGCCTTTGCGCAGGTGGTAATCCAGAATTTGGTCGCGGCCCAGCTTGCCGACGGCGAAATATTTGGAATCCGGATGCGCGAAATACAACCCGCTCACCGAACTGCCCGGCCACATGGCGCAGCTTTCCGTGAGCTGGATGCCGGCGCTCTTTTCCACTTCGAGCAGCTTCCAGAGAGTTTGCTTCTCCGTGTGGTCGGGACAGGCCGGATAACCCGCCGCCGGCCGGATGCCGCGGTATTTTTCCGCAATCAAATCATCGCTGGTAAGACTTTCGTTGCGGCCGTAACCCCAATCCTCACGAACGCGTTTGTGCAGGCATTCCGCAAAGGCTTCGGCCAGCCGATCCGCCAGCGCTTCTGACATAATGGCGTTGTAATCATCGTGGTCGGCTTTGAACTTCTCCACCAGCTCCTTCAACCCGTGCCCGCTGGTGACGGCAAACGCGCCGAGGTAATCCGGGAGGGGCGGCGTGCCGCCGTCCCTTAAGTTTGGGTCGGCCACCGGCCGGCCCTCCCGCGGCGCAATAAAATCCGCCAGACACCAGTTTGGTGTGCCGTCTGTCTTCTCGACTTGCTGGCGAAGAAAGTGAAACTTCGCGAGAATTGTGGACCGCAATGCGTCCGCGTAGAGTTCCACGTCGTCACCAACGCGGTTGGCAGGAAATATTCCGTAAACGCCGCGCGGCTGGAGCAATTTTCCGGAAACAATTTTGTCCAGGAGATTCTGCGCGTCGGCGAACAGTTTTCGCGCCTCCTCTCCGTGTTTCTCGTGCTGAAAAATCCGGGGGTAAACGCCGCGTAGTTCCCAGGTGTGGAAGAACGGCGTCCAGTCAATGAACGGCACCAAATCTTCCAACGTAACTCGTAGCAGCCGACGTGAGAAGGCTCCATCTGATTCTTTCGATGCTGGAAAAGTGAGCCTCGTTACCTCGGCTGCTGCTTCAGTCGAAAGAATCCGCGTGCCCGCAAACTCCGGCTTGGGCAAATCGTCAAACTTCAGTTGCGGTGCGTGGGCGCGGGCGGCTTCAAGGGAAACCAGCTTGGCCCGCTGCCCGGCGTGTTGCGCGCGTACCCGTTCATATTCTTCGCGTACCTGTTTGACAAAACCGGGTTTTTGCTGGCTGCTGATCAAGCTGCCGACCACCGGCACCGCGCGCGAGGCGTCGAGCACGTGGACCACCGGCTCACGGTAGCCTGGTGCAATTTTTACCGCTGTATGCGCCTTGCTCGTCGTCGCGCCGCCGATCAACAACGGCAGTTTCAGCCCTTGCCGGTCCAGCTCGCGGGCGACGTGCGCCATTTCATCCAGCGACGGCGTGATCAACCCGCTCAAACCGATGATGTCAACGTGTTGTTCGAGTGCCGTGGCGATGATTTTCTCGCACGGCGTCATGACGCCGAGATCGATGACCTCGTAGTTGTTACACGCGAGAACAACCCCGACGATATTCTTCCCGATGTCATGCACGTCACCCTTCACCGTGGCCAGCAGGACTTTGCCGGCATTCTTATGAACTTCACCGGCCGCCTTTTTTTCTGCTTCCATGAACGGGAGCAGATAAGCCACGGCCTTCTTCATTACCCGGGCGGATTTGACCACCTGTGGTAAAAACATTTTGCCCGAACCGAACAAATCGCCGACCACATTCATGCCGGCCATCAACGGACCTTCAATGACGGTCAGCGGACGGCCAAATTTCCCGCGCGCTTCTTCGATATCCTGGTCAATGAAATCGACAATTCCCTTCACCAGCGCGTGCTCGAGCCTCTGTTCAACGCTGCCTTTGCGCCATTCATCCTCGATGATTTCAGCCTTGCCCTTTTGCTTCACCGACTCGGCGAATTTGATAAGCCGTTCGGTCGCGTCAGGCCGGCGATTCAACAATACGTCTTCGACGAGTTCCAGCAGTTCCTTGGGCACTTCGTCATAGACGGCGAGCTGGCCGGCGTTGACGATCCCCATGTCGAGCCCGGCCTTGATGGCGTGATACAGAAACGCCGAGTGCATCGCTTCGCGTACAACATTGTTGCCGCGGAACGAAAACGAAACATTGCTGATGCCACCGCTGACCTTGGCCAGCGGCAGGTTTTCCTTGATCCATTTGGTCGCCCGGATGAAATCCACGGCGTAGTTCGCATGTTCCTCCATGCCGGTGCCGACGGTCAGCACGTTCGGGTCAAAAATGATATCCTGAGGCGGGAAACCGACCTTGTCCACGAGCAGATCGTAAGCGCGTTGGCAGACGGCGATACGCCGCTCAAACGTGTCGGCCTGGCCGCGTTCGTCGAATGCCATCACCACCACGGCTGCGCCGTAACGGCGGACCAATCCGGCCTGGTGCAGGAATTTTTCCTCGCCTTCCTTGAGTGAGATGGAGTTCACGATGCCCTTGCCCTGGAGGCATTTTAAACCGGCTTCAATCACTTCCCATTTTGAGGAGTCCACCATCACCGGCACTCTGCAAATATCCGGCTCGGAGGCGACGAGATTGAGAAAACGCGTCATGACTGCAACCCCGTCGATCATCCCTTCGTCCATGCAGACATCAATGACCTGCGCGCCGTTCTCTACTTGTTGGCGTGCGACGGTCAGCGCGCCTTCAAAATCGCCGGCCTTGATCAGTTGGGCGAACTTCGGGGAGCCCGCCACATTGGTACGCTCGCCCATGTTCAGAAAATTGGAATCCGGTCGGACGGTGAGCGCGTCCAGCCCGCTCAGTCGTAAATACGGTTCAACCTTGGGCGGCACGCGGGGCGGCAATTCCTTCACCGCCCCGGCGATCATCTTGATATGGGCGGGCGTAGTACCGCAACAACCGCCCACGATGTTCAGCCAGCCGCTTTGCGCCCATTCTTTCAACTGGGGCGCAAACGTCTCCGGCGTTTCCGGAAAACCGGTCGGCAACAGCGGGTTGGGCAGGCCGGCATTGGGATGCGCACTCACGTAAATCGGCGCGAGCCCGGAAAGCTCCTCGATCAAGGGCCGGAGTTCCTTCGGCCCTAGGGCGCAGTTCAGGCCGACCGAGAGCAGGGGGACGTTTGAAATCGAATCCCAAAACGCCTCGACCGTCTGACCGGTCACCCCGCGATTACTGCCGGCTTGAATAAAAGTGACCGAAGCCAGAATGGGAACGCGCTTTTGGCAGGGCGCGTCACGCCGTGCGCGCCGTTCGGCGGCGGGCAGCGGACTGCCCGCCCTACCTTCAACAGCTGCAATTCCCCGTTCCTCAAAAACTTGTTGAATGGCGAAGAAGGCCGCCTTCGCGTTCAGCGTGTCAAAAATGGTTTCCACCAACAGCAAATCTACGCCCCCGTCGAGCAGGCCGCGAACCTGCTCCGCGTAGGCGGCAACCAGTCCATCAAACGCGGTTCCGCGCGCGCCGGGATTGTTCACGTCGGTGGAAATCGACGACGTTTTGGTCGTTGGCCCGATGTCGCCCGCCACAAAGCAAACCCGGCCGGGTTGGGCCTTTTCAAACTTGTCGGCCGCGCGGCGCGCGCATTCCGCCCCGGCCTTCGACAATTCGTAGGCCAGCGATTCCAGTCCATAGTCCGCCAGCGAGATGGACTGCGAGTTGAATGTGTTCGCCTCGATAATGTCTGCGCCCGCCTCCAGATACTGGCGATGAATGTCCTCGATGATTTGCGGCTGGGTGAGGCTGAGCAAATCAATGCAGCCCTTGAGATCTTTGCCGTGCCAGTCTTTGAACCGCTCGCCGCGAAAGGCTGCCTCATCCAGCTTTCGTTGCTGGACCATCGTGCCCATGGCGCCATCGAGGATGACGATGCGCTCGTGCAACCAGCGTTCGAGATGGTCAATTCTGTCCGTCATTGGCTTGATATAATTACCGGTCAGAAACTAACGGAAAGTGCCCGCCAATGCAAATTAAAAATCAACGCATCCAGATATGATGATATGAACTAGTTAAAAAAGGGACCGCTGGCTTGACAACGGGGTCAACCACCGTCTTTTCGTTGGCGATAAAGCGACCTGTCCACGACTGCGGCCATCGCTGCCGGGTTCAAGGGAACCTTCAGGAAATCCTTCACGCGTCGGGCGACAACAGCGGCATCAGCCAGACAGTCCGCGTGCCGGATACGCAGGACCGGAAGGCGGCGGCGTTCCAGAATTTCGTTCACGCGCGCGAGTTGCTGCTCATAGACGGTCCGTAACTTGTCCGGCGCGAGGGCGGCACCGGTGCGCCCGTGCCGTTTCAGCATGGTTGCCTGTGATGCGAGTACTTCATCGAGTGAACGTTCCATGAAGATAATGCGGCAGTCCGGCTGCGGCGGCAAAAAAGGCAACAGTTGAGCGACCAGTTTGAGCGCGCGGCCTTTGGCATGCGGCAGCCACGAGGCGTCCGCCCGAAGGTTTGCAGCGGGCGCAAATTCAAAATAGCCGCGGGGATTGTCCGCGTCGGCCGGCCGGTGTCCATCATGCAGCGGTGGAACGCCGGCGGCGGCGAGCATTTGCATCATCAAGGAAGTGCCCGAGCGCGGCAGCCCGGAAACAATGGTTGCAAAGGGAACGTCGCTCCGTGCTGAGGCCAACGTGGCCGGGTCGAATTTTGCCGCCGCCAGCGCTTGAGTTTTTTGTTCCGCGCGCGGAGGCCGCAAAACGGTTTCAGGTTCTTTTGCGCGCGTTGCGGACCGGGGACGGGATCTTTGGCGTTCAAGAATCGCGCGGATGATTTCGCGGTGTTCCCTGGCTTGCTTCGGTTTTCTCAGCCGGTTGTGATAGGTCATCGCCAGCTGGCGATGCGCTGGGAGAAAGTTCGGATTTTGGGTCACGCACACTCGCAGTGCCTCAACGGACCGGCCTATTTTCCCGAGCCGGTGCAATGCCATGCCGAGGCAAAAATGCGCCGCCGGATTGTGGTACAGCAGGCCGACGGAGGTGAGGGCCGCGCCGGCGGCTTCGAAATTACGTCGTTGCGCCAGCCGGACTTGCGCCAGGCCGAAATGGGCGTGGGCGTGTTCCGAATCGAGATCCAGCGCCCTTTGAAAATATCGTTCGGCGGCGTGCCAGTTTTTCACTCGGAGGCTGCACCGGCCCATTTGCGCGTAAAAATCCGGACTCGCGCGTCCGGCTTTTTCCAGCTTTTTTAAAATGGCCAGCGCCGCGACCGGTTTGTCCTCGGCCAGAAGCAGCATGGCTTCGAGTTGCAGCATCGGCGCGGGACTCAAGCTGGCGCGGGCGCCCAGGCGGCGCAATTCCATTTGCTGCGGCGGTTTCAAATCAGCCGGTTTTTTATCCTTGAGTTTCTCGCGCAGTTTTTTCAATTCATTCCGCGCCTCGGCGGCGTAGTTTTTCCGGTTGCTGCGCAATTGTTCGAGCGCAGCTCGTGCTTCGGCAAATCGGCCCAGGGCCAGTTGGCTGGAAATCAGCTTGGCCCCATAGCGATGCTCCTCGGGGCGTGCGCGCCAAAGTTCGGCAAACAGTTCCGCCGCGGCGGCCTGCTGGCCGGCGTCGGTATGCGCGCAAGCCAGATTGTAGCGCAACTCCTGCGTCGTTTCGGCGACGGCTTTTTCGGCGTCTTCAGGCAGCGGCTGAATGTAGCCGAGCGCTTCCAGTTGTTTCAGCGCCTCGCGTGCCTCACCGGCCTCCAGTCTTGTCCCGGCCGGATGCGAGCCGTCCGCCCCGTTCACGGCGTCCCATGAGGGAACTGTTTCAATTTTCGGCGGTTCGGAAAAAACCGTGACGAGCGGCTTGCCGTCCATGTCCTGGGCGACAGGCAAATTAAAGAGCGACAACAGCGTCGGGCAAATGTCGAGAACGGTCGCGCCATAGATGCGTTCGTCTCTTTTAATGTCCAGGCCTTTGAGCGCGAAGATGCCGTAATGCCGGTGCTCGATCGCCGGACCGGCCGGTTCCATCGGAATCGCCGCCGGGCGCAGATGGTCGGGATGAAATCCGTGGTCACTCATCAGCAGCACCGTCGCCTCCGGGCCGGCCATCGCCATGAGCACGCCCAGCATCATGTCGTGGTACCGATAGCCGGCTTCGATGACGCCGGAATAGAGTTCAAAATCCCTTTCGGAAATCTGCTTTTGACGCGGCGGATGATAGCGCATGAAACCGTGGCCGAAATGGTCAATGGCGTCGAAATAGACCGCCATGAAATCCCACGGCTCGTTGCGAATGAGATGCGTGGCGGCGGCCTGAATGCTCGTGCAGTCGGCGATGGTTTTGACGAGACCTTCGAGACGACGATCCTTTTTCTGGTCAATCCCGGCGGCTTTCGGCACGAACGGCAGAATGTGCGAGCCATCCAGTTCGGCGGGATGCACGCGCAGTTCGGCCAGTGCCTTGGCGAGGTGCGGCGGATGCACCGTGCCGGGCGCCAATGCCCAGGGTTGATCTGGATTTCCGTCCGGCGCCCGCTGATAATGATTTGAAACCATCACGCCGCCGGGCAGCGGTTCGGCCGGATGAGACGGCCACCAGCCGACGACAATGCATTTTTTGCCGTTTTGGGTCAGGACATTCCAAATCGCCTTGGTCTTGCGTGAAAGGTTGGTGATGGGCCGCACGCCGCCCGTGTGCGGGTCCGGCTCGGCAAAGCCGTGGATGCCGTGCTTCATCGGGCGCTTGCCGGTGGCGATGCTCGTCCAGAGCATCGGCGACAGGACAGGGTACAGGGTGGCGAGATTGCCAATGACGCCCCCGTTGATGAGTTGTTCGAGATGCGGCAATTTGCCGGCGTCGAGCAACGGGTTGATGACCTTCCAATCGGCGGAATCCCAGCCGACCAGCAGGACTTTGCGGGAAACGGACATTAAATTTACGATATGTGATTTTCGATTTACGAGTCCACTTCAATCCGCAGACGTTACGTAAATCGGATATCGTAAATCAAAAATAGATTGAACGCCGCTTCTACCTGCCAACTGCTGCTTTCCGTCGCCGCAGTTCGCGCACGCCCGCCGCGCCCAGTGCGAGCAGCCCGAGTCCGCCAATTGCCGCAACGGATGGCTCGGGCGCGGCCACAGCGGTCTCGCCCGTGGTGAGGTTGTCGCTCGCCAGCCCGAATGCGCCGAAGACCCCGGCATCCCCGTTCTTGGATATGAGCGATACTTCGGCCGGGACGCCGTTGGCATTATTCGACACTTTCACATGCAACCAGCCGTAATAAGTCTGGCTTCGCAAATTAGTTTTAAAAGCCACATAGCCCGTGGCGGTCGCGTCCGGTCCGGCCGGCGCGAAATCGCCAAAGGCCATGCTGGAACCGGGGCCGGGACCACCGGGATTCGAGCGTGAAGCGAGCAGGTGGGTCAAATAAGGGCCGCCGAAATTTCGATTGATGAGGGCAGCGCCGAAGACCAGTTTGCTGGCGTGAGCACTAAGGGTATGATTTGCCGCGTATGCGCCAATTTCCGCTATGCCGAACAAGGGAGCGCTCGCGCCGGTCTGGAGCCGGAAATACCCTTTGAATCCCGCATTGTGTCCGGCCGTGGCCGCGGTGAAATTAAGCGAGTTCCACGATGAATGGCTGATGGTTCCATCAGGAGCCGTGGCGCTGAAGGTCGAACCGCCGTCATAACTGAACGTGGTGAGATTCTGGATCGCTGCCTCCGTCACAGGCGCGGCGAGCAGGGCGGCGCCTGCGGTGGCTGAATAGGCCGC
>DATEGR010000045.1:0-2864 GCA_035279985.1 Verrucomicrobiia bacterium | reverse complement strand
GCGACGACGTCGGCGGAGCAACGCTGACCCGCTTCTTCGCCTTTCACGTGATGATATTGCCGCTCATCACGGCCGGCCTGGTGATGTTTCACATCCTGCTCGTTCAAAAGAACGGGATGAGCACACCGCCCTGGATCGGTCCGGCAAATGTCCGGCAAATGAGATTCTTTCCGAATTTCTTCTTGCGCGAATTGATGGTGTGGTATTTCGCGCTCGCAATTCTCGGAGCGCTGGCAGCCATCTTCCCTTGGGAACTGGGCGAGAAGGCCGACCCGTTCGCCTCCGCGCCCAAGGGTATTCGTCCGGAATGGTATTTCCTCGCGCAGTTCTACACGCTGAAACTGATCCCCAGCCATGTTTGGATTTTCGAAGGCGAAATTTTAGGAATCCTCGGCTTCGGTTTGTTGGCCGGCTCGTGGGCGCTGCTGCCGTTCTGGGGGGTCGATCGTACCGGCGCCGCCCGCACTCAAATGGTGACAGGCGTGGGGATTGTGTTGGTCGCCTATCTCATCACATTCAGCGTTTTGGGGTACTACAAATGAGAACGCCGGCGATTATCTGCCTGCTCGCGCCCCTGAGCCTGCTCTTTGGTCAGACGCCGTTCAAACTGATACATTACCCGGAGAGGAGTAGTAGAAACTTTCTACCATTTTCGGTGGGGCGAGCGTCCTCGCGAGCCGTTTTAGGGGCTGAAGCTTTGCGCAGGCGGCTCGTCAGTAGCCTCGCCCCACCAAACTGTCCGACCATCCGAAGAGGGGTGCTCCTTTTATGTGGCGATTGTCAGTTTGCCAGACTTTCCCCCACCTGGAACCGCACGAACCGGCGGACGGAGATTTCGTCGCCAAGCTGCTTGGCGATTTGCGCCACGTGTTCCTTCACGCTCACTTCGGAATTCCGTTTCACAAAGCCCTGGTCCACGAGGCAGTAGGTCTGATAAAACTTTTCCAGGACGCCCTGCAAAATTTTCTCCAGCGCCTGCGCCGGTTTGCCTTTCAAACGGTCGGATTGCGAGGCGATCTCGCGCTCCTTGGCGATGACGTCCGCCGGGACCTGTTCACGGGAAACGGCGTGCGGATGTCCCGCCGCAATTTGCAGCGTGATGTCCTTGACGAGCTGCTTGAACTCGTCCTTGGCCACCGTTTCCGCCTTGCCCGCGCCCACTTCCACCAGCACACCCACTTTCGCGCCGGTGTGAATGTATCCGGCAATCAGCCCGTTGCCGTTCACTTCCATCTTCGCGTGCCGGGCGATTTTGATGTTCTCGCGGATTTTGGCGACTATCGCCTGGCGTTCGGCCTCGAGATTCGGACTGGCCTCCGTCGCGTAACGTTTCGCAACCTCGTCGCAAAACGCGCGAAAGGTCTCATTGCGCGCCACAAAGTCCGACTCACTGTTCACCTCCACGAGCACGCCCAGTTTGCCGTTGGGCGCAATATATTGGACAATGGCGCCCTCTTTCGCATCACGCGCCGATTTCACGGCCGCAGTTGCCTGGCCCTTTTTACGCAGTATCTCCACGGCGCCATCGAGGCCGCCTTTGGCCTCAACGAGCGCCTTTTTGCAGTCCATCATGCCCGCCCCGGTCATTTCCCGGAGCCTGGCCACGTCAGCAGCAGTAATGTCAGCCATATCAATTGGTAGCGAGTTGAGAGTTAAGAGCGACCGGGCTCAAGCCGGCGGCAGCGGAGCGGCTTCGGTGACAACCGGCGCGGTTCCGGCAGGCGCGATTTCGGCAGCCGGCGTCCCCGCCGGGGCAGGTTCTTCCGGCGCAGGCCGGCGGGCGTGTTTGGCTTCAAACTCGGCGCTGGCCTGTGTGATGACCTGGCCAATCGTGGCCAGAACCATCCGCACGGAACGGATGGCGTCGTCGTTCGCCGCGATCGGATAGTCCACCAGGTCGGGGTCACAATTGGTATCCACCAGCGCGATAATCGGCAGCTTGAGCTTGCGCGCCTCGGCGACGGCGTTGTGCTCGCGCTTGATGTCCACCACGAACATCGCCGCGGGGACCCGGTCCATGGCGCGAATGCCGTCAAAATACTTGTGCAGCCGGCCGGCTTCGCGGCGGATGACCGCCTGCTCCTGCTTGACGTAATGGGCCAGCGTGCCGTCGGCGTCCATCTTCTCGATTTCCTTGAGCCGCGCGATGGAACGTTTGATGGTGTTGAAATTCGTCAACGTGCCGCCGAGCCAGCGCTCGGTCACGTAGAACTGGCCGCAATCGCGGGCCATTTCCTTGACGCATTGCTGCGCCTGTTTTTTGGTGCCGACAAACACCACCTTGCCGCCCTTGCGGATCGTCTCGGACAGGAAGTTGCACGCCGCCTCGAGCTGGGTGAGTGTTTTGCTGAGGTCAATGATGTGAATGCCATTGCGCGCGTCGAAGATGAACGGCTTCATCTTGGGGTTCCAACGCCGCGTCTGGTGTCCGAAATGAACACCGGATTCCAATAACTCTTTAATGCCAATGCTAAGCACAGATTTCCTTTGGTTAAGGCCTTGAATTCTCTATCGGCGCTCAATGAGCGTCGTTTTTCGGCGGTCACAGACCGCCGCTACATTTCAAGGCATCCCGCGGAACACGGGATTCAGTTTGATGTTGTTCGGCCTCCGCCTTCACTTAAAGGCGGAAATTCAGGGCCGTTTGCTCTTCCGCCAACGACGGCGAAAGAGCGAGTGAGGATAGCAGAATCGGCGCGATCGGCAATGGTTATTTTGGAGGTTGTCGGAACTCCATGAGAATGTCCCCCTGATAACTCGATAAGAATGTCCCTTTTTTGGCGGGGTTGCGGTAGCAACCCTGCCACAACATGGGAACATTAACGATGAGTCGGCAGGAACGGGAACGATTAAAGGTTATGTCA
>DATEGR010000044.1:0-23597 GCA_035279985.1 Verrucomicrobiia bacterium | reverse complement strand
AGTCCGGTCACTACGGCGCGGGAAAGGACTTATCCAAGGGTATTCCGCTTTCGCCGGAGCCGGTGAATAAATCGGAGTGGAAAGGCCTGTTTTAATGCGTTATCTGCTGGATACGGCGCCGTGGGCAAACAGCGTCTTGATTCCGGAAGTCGTTCCTGCTCGCATCCAGAAATTGTTGGATAACAGCGAAGCCAAAGGGCTTTGCGCCATCAGTCTTTTGGAATGTGCCATTCTCCATCGGCTCGAACGGTTGCAATTGAAAGGCGAGTTGTCGGAATTTTTCAGACGCGGCGTGGCTTCGGACATCGAACTGCTCGAACTGACTCCCGGCGTCGCTTCCGCCACGAACGATGTGCCGGAAGATTTTCCCGGCGACCCCTTTGACCGTGTGATCTGCGCCACCGCTAAAGTGATGAACCTCACCCTGGTTACCTGTGACCGTACCATCCGCGACGCCCGATTATGCAAAGTGGAATTTTATCCGTTCAAACTGTCACGGTTGAAAGCGTGAATTTTGGAAACACGCCGGCCTGAAATGGCGGGCGCAAAAATACGTGGACAATGGCGCGTATTGCCTGAGGCACGGGATCAATGTCGGGGCACCGCTTTGAAATATTTAGTCATCCGCACCACCGGCAAACTCAAATCGTTTATCATGGGAGCTTCATAGCGTTCGGCGACGGCGTAGCCAAATGAAGCATAGAGCGGTTCTCCGGCCAGCGTTGCCACAAGTTCGGCTTTCTGGAAGCCTGCTTCAATTGCGGCGCGTTCGCAGGTAACAAGAATGCTTCGCCCAATTCCGCGGCGCGCCCACGCCGGGTGAACGAAGAACGCCCGGATACGGGCCGGATCGCGTTTCGGGTCAAGTTGTTCGTCCTCATCATCTCGTCCACGATCGCCGCCGTATAAAGTTTTGCGCCTGCTCCAACCACCGCAACCCACAATTTTGCCGTCGTGCTCAACCACGAAATAAGTTCCGTCACGAATCAATTGCCGGTCAACACCAAAGACTGGGCCAATGGCTGCTTCCATTTGAGCCGCCGAATAATAAGGGGCCTGCAAAATCCGGACGGACAGAGGAATCAATTCATCCAAAACGAGAATGTCTTTTTCGCATGCCAGCCGTGGTGTCCAGGTCATCGTCGGAGCATTCCTGGCAGACCGCCACCCATCTTGGCCATCATTTTCTGGAGCTTGCCCATCTTCTTCATCATCTGCTGCATCTGGCCGAATTTGTTCAGCATGGTGTTCAGCTCCGTCACGCTCACGCCGCTACCCTTGGCGATGCGAATGCGACGCTTGGCGTTCAGAATGGCCGGGTTCTTGCGCTCCTGCAACGTCATGCCGCAAATCATCGCTTCCATGCGCTGGAACTCCTTTTCCTGTTTCGACAAATCGCCCTGTTGTTTCAACATCTCCGCGCCACCCGGCAGCATGCCGACGACACTTTCGAGCGAGCCGAGCTTTTTCATCTGGCGCAGTTGTTCCAGGAAATCCTCCAGCGTGAACTGGCCTTTGCGCATCTTTTCTTCCAGGCGCTTGGCGTCCTCCAAATCCACCGCCTCGGCGGCCTTCTCGACCAGGCTGACGACGTCGCCCATGCCGAGAATCCGCGACGCCATGCGCTCAGGATGAAACGGCTCGAACTCGTCAAGCTTTTCACCCAGACCGGCGAACTTGATGGGTTTGCCGGTAACGGCCTTCATGCTCAATGCCGCGCCGCCGCGGGCGTCCCCGTCGAGCTTGGTTAGAATCGAACCGGTGATTTGCAGAGCCTGATCGAAATGCGTGGCGACGTTGACGGCTTCCTGGCCGGTGGCGGCGTCGAGCACGAGCAGGATTTCCTGCGGCTTCACGAGATCGCGCAAACGGACCAGTTCCTGCACCAGCGGCTCGTCCATCTGCAATCGGCCGGCGGTGTCGAAAATCAAAACGTTGCGACTGTTCGCCTTCGCAAAGTCGAGCGCTTCGCGCGCAATTTTCGAAACGTCGGTTTCGCCGCGTTTCACGAAAACCGGCAGTTCAAGCTGTTTGCCGAGCGTATCCAACTGGTCCATGGCCGCCGGACGGTAAACGTCGGCTGCCACGAGCAAAGGTTGGCGGCCTTGTTTTTGTAGCAGCCGAGCAAGCTTGCCACTGGAGGTAGTCTTGCCCGAGCCATGCAGGCCGACCATCAGGATGCAACTCGGATTGGCGCTCAGATTCAGGCCGGCGTTTTGCGCGCCAAGCAAATCCACCAGTTCGTCATGGATGATTTTGATGATTTGCTGGCCGGGCTGGATGCTTTGGACGACTTCCGCGCCGATGGCCTTGGTTTTGACGCGTTCAATAAAATCACGGGCAACCTTGAAATTCACGTCGGCCTCCAGCAACGCCATGCGGACTTCGCGCAGGGGCTCGGCAACGTTGGCCTCGGAGATTTTCCCGAGCCCGCGCAGGTTGCGGAAGGCGTTCTGGAGCTTGCTGCTTAGCGAATCGAACATCCTGCCAGTCTAAACGTTCCGGGTTCGCGGTTCAAAGTTCAAAGTTGGCCGGACTGGAACGAACTTTGAACTTGAGACAGCGGCGGTGCTTTGGCTTAATCTGCACTCCCCACGTTCGGGAAGGTCGGTAGGTTACCCAAGTGGCCAACGGGGGCAGACTGTAAATCTGCTGGCTTACGCCTTCGATGGTTCGAATCCATCACCTACCACCAGCCTTCGCTCGGAGCGCAGCGGAGAGAGAAGGCTGTCGCGCCGAAACAAAGTGAAGGCGGACGTGAAAGCGCATCACGGTCACCAGCGTTCCGGGCTACGGCTCGGCAAGCCAGTTTCCCGCAGCTTGGCAAGGGCGAGGACTGCCGCGCCGAAGCGCGCAGCGCGGAGCTGGGCTGGTTCAAAGTTGCGGCAGCGGGCTACGACTCGGCGAATCAACCTTCGGCAGCGGAGAGCGAAGGCTGTCGCGCCAAAATGAAGTGAATGCGGACGGGAAAGAGGCACCACTTTCACCAGCGCTTCGGGCTACGGCTCGGCGAGCCAGCCAGGTCGCGCCGGTTCTCAAAGAGCACGATAATATGTTGAAGACGCTCGACCGCAGGGCCGCGCTGGCGGCGGTTTATGCCGAGAGATACGTGTTGTCTCTCGTCTATTCATACTTTGCCTGGGTCGAATTTCATAAACTCTGGCTCATCTGGCTTGGACCGGCCAGCAACTCCGGCACCGTGGCTTTGGAAGCCGCCCGCCACGTCATAGCCTTGATGCTGAATTTCTTCGTGGGCATCCTGTTGTTTCTGGGGCGTCGCGCGGATGTGCCGCCACAAACCCGCAAAGACATTCTCATTCCCCTGGCCACGTCGTTTTTCAACCTCACCTACAACGCCACTCCCTGGTTTCCGGCATGGTTGCGAACGAGTCTTTGTTCAACCGACTGGCAAACACCGCTCACCGCCATCGGCTTGTTTCTCGGTCTCGCGGGACCGGCGGTGGCAATCTGGGCGGTTCTGTATTTGGGGCGTTCCTTCGGGGTTTTTGTCGTCGTGCGGAAAGTGGTGCTTGACGGACCGTATCAACGGGTGCGCCATCCGATCTATCTGGGTTATCTCTGCATGTTGGCCGGTCTCGTGCTCGTCAACTTTTCGGCGGCCTACTTTATACTGGTCTCGATTCATATTGCCTTGCTGCTTTACCGTGCACACCTGGAGGAGGTGCGGCTATCCGAACATAGCGCCGAATACCGGGAATACATGAAACGCACCGGCTTCATTTTTCCCAGGCTCCGCCGCCCTGCCCTCGACTAGCCCGAATGTGGGCTGATCACGATCTCCGATTGAGCATCACAGCTTGTCAGGAATACCCGAACGCGCGGCAATACGGAGCCAGCCGTTGATCGATCGGCGCCAGGGCTTCGGCGTAATGCTGCCAGCGGCCCACGGCCCGACCATGGACAGGCCGAGTGACCTCGTTGTAGGTCGGCGCAAAGATAAATTTTTTACGGGCATCCTCATGATAACTGGCCTGGCGCGCATGCCAGGATAACCCCAGAAATTCCGTGACCCGGCGTCCCTCGGGTTCCAGCTGGTTCACCAGGTCCTCGTACCGCGATTCCAGCCAGTCGAAGCCGCCCAGTTCCCGCAGCCGCAGCCAGACGTCCATAAGGTCGGCGAAGTGTTTGGCCGTCCCTTCCAGGCTCAAAAAGTTTGCGTTCGTCGCGTTCAACATCTGTTTCTGAAAAAAACAACTGACGATCACGTCACGCGGATCGCGCAGGGCGATGAGCACCTTCAAATCGGGGAAAATCCGCAGCCACAGGTGCAAGGCGGCCGTGGGGGACGGATTTTTGTCCAATAACACTTCCACTTCCGGCTGATTCATGTTTTCGCGAAGAAGGCTTTTCAGATAGCGTTGCCGGTAATGGGCGCGCTGGGCGGTGGTGAGGGCATCGAGCGCGTTCATCGTCAACGGAGCGGTGGCGTTCAGCGGGGCGAGTTTTTCGAGGATCTCATGCACAAACGCCGGCGGCTCGTCGAATGCCGCGATGGCCGGGTGCGCGCCAAGGATTTGTTCCAGCAGTGTCGTGCCGCTGCGCGGATGTCCGCCCAAAAACGCCAGCCGGGGGCGGGCGAGCGGGCCGGTTCCTTCCCGGCGCCAGCGCTGGATGGTCTCCGGCTTCAGCGCGGCCAGCAGCTCGCGCCGCCGCTGGTCGGCGCGGTCGTAGTCCTGCTCCAGCCTGGTAACATCGGTCGTCCGGCGGAGCGCGACCTTGGCTTCGTGCAACTGCTGCATGGCCTCGGCGTATTGTCCGAGTGCATCCAACACGACAGCCAGCTGGTGGCGGATGGCATACGCCACGTTCAAATCCTGCGGGCCGGTCTTGAGTAAATCGCGCAGCAGCGTTTCTGCCTCCGGGTTCCGGCCCTGGCGGTGCAGGAGCAGTGCCTTGACGCACACGACTTCCGCATTTTGCGGATGCCGGGCCGCGCAGGACTCCACGCAGGCCCATGCGTCGTCCAGCCGGCGTTCGCGTTCGAACCAGTCGGCGAGGCTGAGTTGCGCCGGGATGGAGGAAATGTCCGCGGCGGCTGCACGTTCGAAACAAGCACGCGCCTTGTCCAGCCGCCGCAATTGGTGGTATTGCTGGCCGAGCAGGATCAGCATGGACGCGTCTTTCGGCGCGAGTTCGGACGTGCGTTGAAAAGCCCGGTCCGCCTGGTCGAAATCCAATTGCTTGGCTGCCGCCAACCCCAGTTCGAACCACAAACCTGCCACGCCGGGAAATCGTTTCAAGAGCTCGCGGTAGGTCTCCAGTGCTGCCTCGGGTCGGCCGTTGAGCAATACCTGTTGCGCCTTCTGCCACCGGAGCAGGTGGCGCGGCGATTGTTGCAGTTTATCAAGGTCATTCAGCATGGGATTCCCCCAAAAACTGTTTCTCTCCCATTCGAGACGGTTCAGGCGACTGTTTAGCCGCAGCTAAACCAATTCCCCGCGAGCAAAATAAATAAGCCGCGGCGGGTTGGCGACATCAAAGAGCTTCTTGACCATGCCGACCTTCCCTAAAGGGTTGGTGTCGAGATGGGCCGGCCTCTGATAATTTGGTGACCGGAACCCTATGAAAAGCTGCAAGACAAACACATCGGTGTTGGCGTTGGATGCCTTTCCGGGCCGGCACCAGACGATCAGCCACACAATTGATTTCCCGGGCAGAAACTGTTCGGCCGTACCAGCAAAGCCTTGACAATCAGCAATAAATCTGATTAAATTAACATATAATACTAAGTAATACTAATGAATCAAACGAAAGACAAGGCAGCCGGGTCGGTTTCTGAAATGGCGCCGCCCATTGTGGCGACTTGTCGGGCGGAGCCGATGGCTGGCAGTACGCGGTACTCCCGCTGCCTTGTGGGTGTGAACATCATTTGCGGCTATCGAACCGGTCCTTTCAGCCTGGGCCCTTTCTGTTTGCATCCGCACCACCGAGAAATCGTCGCGCGAACAACCGGTTAAATCGTTCAAAACCAAAGTCAGCCGATACGTTGCACGGCGGTCATGTTGGTTTTCTCCATCTTCAATTCTGTCAATGTTGATTTGAGCTCGATGGCCTGTTCTTTACATTCTTAACAGTGGGATCGGGGGAGTGAACGAAGTTAAAAAAGAAAGAGGCCGGATTGCTCCGGCCTCCCAATGAGAACTAAGCGCTTAAATCATCGTTCATGGCCGCGCTACCACAAACTTTCACCGGATGCGGCGCTGCGGACCACGCCTTACTTCACACACGATAACCCGCATTTCTGCATCAACGACGTGACCAATCTACTCGACCCACCGCCCCCCGCCAGTCACCAGTTCTGGTTACATGAGGGAGCGGGATCATATACTTTACGGATGCAGAAAGTTGGCAAGCCATGGCAAACAAACGGAGATAAGTGGAGTTCTGTCAACGACGCAGAAATTTGGCGACGGCCTCGGTCCGCGTCCGGACCTGCAATTTCTCGTAAATGCGCCGGATGTAGGTATGGACGGTTTCGTAGCTGATGGCGAGTTTGTCGGCAATTTCCTTGTACATCAGTCCCTGACTCAACAGGTCGAGCACCTGCTGTTCGCGTTCAGAAAGATTTTCGGTGGGTTGCGCCGTGGCTGCGGTTTTCTGGAAGGACGACACCACTTTGCGCGCGATGTGCATCGTCATGGGTGAACCGCCGCGATGGACCTCGTGAATGGCTTCCAACAGTTCCTTGCTGGAGGTGCGCTTGAGCATGTAGCCGTTGGCGCCGGCCGTCAGCGCGTTGAAAATATTTTCCGTGTCCTCATAGACGGTGAGCATCATCACCTGGGTCTGGGGCAGGAGTTGCTTCAGTAGCCGCACGCAGTCCACGCCGTTCATGCCGGGCAGGTTGATGTCCATCAGCACCACGTCGGGCCGGATTTGCGGCAAATCCTTCAGCGCGTCCTCGGCGTTCGCGTAATCGCTGATGCAGCGAAAGCCGTCGGCGCGATTAATCACCCGCGCCAGCGTGCCGCGCAGCTTGTCGTTGTCTTCGACGATGGAGACGGAAACGGGCATTACCTGAAGGCAGAATGCAGAAGGCAGAATGAAGAAACAAGCAGCGAACCGCCGGGAAATTTTTCTTCATTCTTCATTCTGCCTGCTTCATTTCATTTTAATAGGTGCCACGAGGCGCACAATCGTTCCACCTTTGACTCCGTCGACAATGGCAAATTCGCCGTGAATGTCTTCCATGCGTTTCCGCATGTTGCGCAGACCATTTCTGCCCTGGGCCGCCGACGGATTCGATTGGCCGATGCCGCGCCCGTCATCTTCAATTTCCAGAATGAAATGGTCCGGTCGCAAATGCAAACGGATACGGGTTTCCGCGGCCTGGGCGTGTTTGGCGACGTTGTTGATCGCTTCTTTGAAGGCCAGAAAAACATTGTGGCGGACTTCCGGGGGAATGACGACGGCCGGCAATAGCGGCGGCACTTCGGCACGGTAACGCAGCCCGGCCACGGCAAGGTATTCCTGCGCGTATTTGCAGGCGTAGGTGATCAGGCCGTCCAGCGTGTCATTAGAGGGATTGACCGCCCAGACGATTTCGTCGAGCGCGTGCGTGGTCTCACGCGCGGTCTGGGAAATCTGCTGGGCGTGAGATGCAATTTCCTCCGGACTATGCTTGTCGGCTTCCGCCATTTCACCCAATAGCGCCACCTGGGTGAGATTGGCGCCAAGCTGGTCGTGAAGGTCGCGGGCGATCCGGGAGCGCTCTTTTTCCAGGGCCTCCTGTTGCTTGAGCGCTTGTAATTGGCGCTGCAGTTTTTGCGTGGAGAGATAGCGCACCACGGCGGCGACGACGCCCAGAAACCCCAGGACGACGACCGTACGAAACCATCCAGTCTGCCAGAATTGCGGCTGAACGGTCACGGCCAGCACGCTGCCGGTTTTGTTCCAGATGCCGTCTTCATTGCAGGCTTCGACCTGGAACTGATAATTGCCCGGCGGCAGTTTGTTGTAAAACGCCACGCGCGTGTCGCCGGCCTCCGTCCAGGCGGTTTCATGTCCGGCCAGAAGGTATCTGAACCGCACGGCGTCGGGCGCGGAAAAATTCAGGCCGGTGTAATGAATTTCCAGCCGGTCGCGGCCGGGCGGAATGACAATGGCTTGCGGCCAGGCCGAGTCGAAACGGTTGGTTTTCTGTTCCTGACCGTCCACCAGCACGGATTCGACCATGACCAGTGGCGGTTGCAGGTTGGGTTTGATCTGCGCCGGATTCACATACGCCAGCCCCTTGGTGGTGGGAAACCACAACCGGCCATCGCCCGTCCGGCAGGTGGCCGGTTGCGAACCGCCGGAACATTCGCGCGTCGGCAGCCCATCCGCCTCTCCGTAAATCCGACAGGAATACAAATTCACCGTTTCCCCGGAGGGAGTGGTCAGGAGTTTTTCCGGGATTCGCATCAGCCCCAGATTGGAACCAATCCATAAATCACCTTCATCGTCTTCGATGATGTAACTGATGCTGTTGCTGACCAGGCCGTTGCGTTTGGAATAACACGCCCACTTCCCCTCATGAAACCGTGCCAGGCCGTGACCCGAGGTGCCGACCCACAAACTGCCGCCTTTGTCCAGGTAAAGGCAGGAGACATCGTTGCCGGGCAGGCCATTTTCCGATGCCTGGTAGGAAAAAAACCTGCCGTTTTTGAAAGAACTCAAGCCGCCATCTTCGGTCCCGATCCAAAGGTTCCCGTTGGTATCTTCGGTAATCGCGGAAACGGCATTTCCCGACAGGCCATCCCGGATCGTGTAAGTCTTCCAGGTTTGTCCGTTCCAACATCCCAGACCGCCGGGTGTTCCCACCCAAAGTTTCCCCCCCTGATCCTCAAACAAAACCGAAATTTGCAGACCGAGACTTTCCGCGGCGGGCACAGGCTGAAACGAATTGGTATCAAACTGAAACAGCCCCTCATCCCGCGTTCCGGCCAGGATGTGCTGATGATGATCCACCAGCACCGTCCAGGCATCTTGAAACGGGCCGACGTGGAAATATTGCACAGAATTTGTGCCCCAATAAGCCGCGCCCAGGGCGCCGAAAGCAACCCACAAACCACCGTGCGCATCTTCACATAACGATTGTACATTCCAGGGATGAAGTCCGTCCGGTGTGTTAAAAATTTTTCGTTTAATCCGATCCAATCCCCCGCCGTCGGTGCCCACCCAAAGATTTCCCTCCTGATCAAGACATAAACAAAGGACATACGCGGATGACAATCCCTGGCCCGCCGAAATCTGCTGGTATTTTCCGTCCGCGGTGTACCAAAAAACGCCTGCCCCGAGCGTGCCGATAATCAGGTTGCCGTCTTTGTCCTCACAGGCGCCTTTGATGATGTCGTTGCCCCAGGGATACCGCCCGAAATCTTTTTCGAGTCGGTTGGAATCCCACTTTTGAATCCGGCCATCCACGAACCGCCACGTGCCGCCGTGCTGGCTGGCCAGAACGTAATCGAGCCGTTGAACCGGAATCTGTTGTTCAATAGCAAACGCCGGCGGACTGAAATTGGCGGGACGGAATGAAAACATGCCCCAATCTTCACCGATCCAAAGCGGCCCGGATTTTTCCGCAACAATCATCCGGCACATCGCTGGCGTCTTGAAATTAAAATTCCACCCCTCCATTTTCCCATTTTGATAGTGGGCCAGATGAGCATCCGCGGTGTAAAGCCACACGGCCCCGGTCGAATCCTCGCAGGCTGAAACCAGTCGCCCGTCATGGCTGTTGTACCCAAGGGAGAAATTTTCAATCCGGCCATCCTTTTCCAGCGCCACGCCGCCCGCGTCCGTTCCAATCCAAAGATTCGTGTGACTGTCCTCAAACAAGTAGTCGATCTGGTCATTGTTCAAACCGGGCGTGTTCTCCGCATCGAACACAGTGAAGCGAATTCCGTCAAAGCGCACCAGGCCGTGTTGTGTGCCCAGCCAAAGATAGCCATCCCGGGTTTGAATCACCGAAAAGACCACGCTTCCCGGGAGTTCCTGTTCCGTGGCCCAGGTGTTCACGATGAATGGCGAGTTGGACGGGGCCGCTGTGCCCGCCCCAGCTGGAAGGACAAGGGCGAAAACGCAAAGCAACCGCCCCGCGCCTTGAAGCAGCCAGCATTTCTTCGGCATGTTTGATTTTTCCGAACTATCCAGCCGGATGTAAAGCTGTTTACGGCAGGAAGGCGAGGCTGAAATGGCGGCAATTTTTTTTTAAAATACCACTTGTCAAGACCGACCGATGGGTTAGGTTTCCCTTGCCCAATGAGAACTGGGCGCTTCGGCGGGTGTTGGCGATGTAAACTCGTGTGTGATCGCTGCGCCCGCCGTTTTCCACTTTTCCCGACAAAAATCCCACGACCCGTCCCCATGGGATTTGCCGCACCAAGATGGCCAATTGGCTTAATCGCCCACTGCGATTTTCCGCGGTTTGACCTTTTCGGACTTCGGCAGGGTCAGCGTGAGCACGCCTTGATTGACCTTCGCATTGATGCGCCCGGTATCAATCGCCGGATCGAGTTCAAAAACGCGGCGGAAATGCGCGGCGGAACGTTCACGGAAGAGCAGCGCGCCGGAAACCGTTTCGCGGTTGCGCCGGCCAATGATGGTCAGCTCGTTGTTTTCCAGCGTGATTTCCAGACCGTCCTTGTTCACGCCCGACATTTCGGCTTCGAGCACGTAACCGTCCTTCGTTTCGCAGATGTTCACTTCCGGAGAAATAAATTCCTCAGCCGGCGCGTGCTCGGCCTTTCGATGAGCTTCCTTTTCGAGTGTCGTTTTCATAGTTTTAATTGGACTCAAGCAGTTTCGCGTCCGGCGGGGAAAATCCCCGCCGAAACCATTTCAGATCACGGAAACATCAATTCGTTTGGGCTTGGCTTCCTCGGTTTTGGGAAGCGTGATCGTCAGGATGCCGTCCTGGTACTGCGCCTTCACTTTGTCCGCCGCGAACGGCGCCGGGAGCGTCACGCTGCGTTGGAACCGGCCAAAGAACCGTTCGGCACGGCACAGTTCGCCGTCTTCCGCTTTCGTTTCGCTCTTGCGTTCACCCGAGATGCTCAGGCTGTCGGCATGGAGTGAAACATCGATCTCCTCCTTCTTCATCCCCGGCAACTCGGCCTTGACGATGAAGTTTTCCTTGTCCTCGTAAACGTCGAGTGCCGGTGTCCAGCCGCTCAACAGTTGCGACGTGCGGGCCAGCTCGGTCCACGGTGATGCAAACATTCGATCCAGTTCATCGCGCAGATTCGACCATCGTCCAAATCCCGGCCAACCCAGTTCCGGTCTTTGATATTGTATCAGTTTCATAATTTTCCTTTTGTCAAAATTATTCGCTTTAGCAAAACATTGCCTAGCTTTGACGATGCCAATTATATGGTTGATTTATATCATTATTACTGACAGGTAGTTACGATATTAAATGAAACAATCGTAGCGTTTGGAATGGAGTTATTATGGCACAAATTGAAATTAAAAGTGACGGGTGTGTGCCAAAACGGCAGATGATGCATTCTTGAATCTGAGGCAATAACAAAGGCTTCCAATAATTGCATGGAAGCCTTTTCGATGAAAATTCGGGTGGTATTTAATCGAATGCGTGACCCGCGCAGCAAAGGACGTCTTTGATTTTGTGTCGGACGAGGTCCTTTACTCTGTTGCGGGCGGGACCGAGATATTTGCGCGGATCAAACTCCTTCGGGTTTTCCGTCATAACCTTGCGGATGGCAGCGGTCATGGCGAGGCGCAAATCCGTGTCTATGTTCACTTTGGTGCAACCGGTGCGGCGCGCCACTTCGATGTCGGCCTCCGGCACCCCGGCGGTGTCGGTGCCCAGTTTGCCACCGTATTTGTTGATTTCCTCGGCGAACTCTTTCGGTACGGACGACGCCCCGTGCAATACGAGCGGATAATCACCGAGCCCGGCGTCCATCAATGTTTTTTTAATGAGCTTGAGACGTTCAAGATCGAGGTGCTGCGTGCCCTTGAACTTGTACGCACCGTGGGAATTTCCTATCGCCACCGCCAATGAATCGCAGCCCGATTCCTTAACGAATTTGACCGCTTCTTCCGGGACCGTGTAATGGCCGCTGACGGAATGTGCGCCACCCTCCTCACCTTCATCAAATTGAGCGCCCACCAGATGGCCGAGTTCGGATTCCACCACGCAATTGTATTTATGGGCGTATTCCACGACTTTCCGGGTGATTTCAACGTTTTTCTCAAAGGGTTCGTGACTGGCGTCAATCATCACGCTGGTGAAACCTTCGTCAATGCACTCCTTGCAAAGTTCAAATGTATCGCCGTGATCCAGATGCACGGCAATCGGGATTGTGGACAGGCTGACGGCCGCCTCGATCAGCTTTTTGAGATAAACCGGGTTGGCGTATTGGCGCGCACCCTTGGAAATCTGGAGCATCACCGGCGCCTTTTCCTCCTCGCACGCCTCGACAATGGCCTGAAGCAGTTCCATGTTGTTGACGTTGAACGCGCCCAGCGCGTATTTGCCCTTCAACGCCTTCGCAAAAAGTTCCCTGGTATGTGTCAGTGGCATACGATTTCGTTTTTTTCCATCTTTGGATTGAATTCGAATTTTTCCAACGGGCCGCAAGCATAAACAAATCCGCCCGAAAGGAAATAAAAAATATGATGCAAAAAATGCATCCTGACTCCAATAAATTGCTTTGCGCCGCTGCGGCTTTGCGCGAAAAATCCGGTGTGCAAGCGCGCTTTCTTCTCGGTCCCGCCGGCAGCGGCAAGACGTTCCGTTGCCTCGCCGAAATCCGCGCTGCTCTGCGGGAAAACGCCGATGGTCCGCCGTTGGTTCTGCTGGCGCCCAAACAGGCCACCTTCCAACTCGAACGCCAGTTGCTCGCCGACCAGGAATTGGCCGGTTACACCCGGTTGCACATCTTCTCATTTGACCGGCTGGCGCGATATGTTCTGGAAAAACTGTCAGCCAGGCCGGCCGGCCAATTGAACGATGAAGGCCGCGTTATGGTGCTGCGAGCGCTGTTGCTCCGCCACGAAAAAGAGCTGAAGCTGTTCCGACTGAGTGCGCGCCGCCCCGGCTTCGCCAAGCAACTCAGCCAATTGCTCGGTGAGCTGCAACAGCATCAATTCACGCCCGCCCGGCTTCGCCAACTCGCTGCCCAGGCGGTGGAACGCCGCGAACTTCAGGAGAAACTGCTCGACCTCGCATTGCTCGGCGACGCTTATGCCCGCTGGCTGGCCGAACACGAATTGCCGGACGGCAGTTGCCTTTTGAACTTTGCCGCGGACGCTCTCCATTCCGAATTCCGAATTCCGGATTCCGGATTCCGAATTTCCGGCCTCTGGCTTGATGGTTTCGCCGAAATGACACCGCAGGAACAGGATTTGCTCGCCGCCATTTTACCCGGTTGCGGCCAGGTGACCGTTGCGTTCTGCCTCGAGACCGAACCGGAGCCCGATGCAACCCGTCCCTGGCTTTCGATCTGGTCCGCCATCGCCAAGACTTATCAGCAATGTCGGCAACGAATCGAAAATCTGCCGGATTGTAAAATCGCCGTCGAGCGGCTCAGACGCGACGCGAAAAACAGCCGCTTTGCGAAAAATTCCGGGCTCGCGCGGCTTGAACAGAATTGGGCATCCTCATTTTTTCCGAACTCTGAACTCCGAACTCCGAACTTTGGAATTTCCCTGGCGGTTTGCACCAATCCTGAAGCCGAGGCCGCGTTGGCCGCACGCGAAATGTTACGCTTCGTTCATGGCGGCGGACGCTTTCGTGACTGTGCCGTGCTGGTGCGGAATCTCGACAATTATCACAAACCGGTGGCGCGCGTGTTCCGGCGCTACCACATTCCTTTTTTCCTTGACCGGCGTGAGTCCGTTGCTCACCACCCGCTCGCGGAATTGACCCGCAGCGCGCTTCGGCTGGTGGCGTTTGACTGGCCGCACGATGACTGGTTCGCCGCGCTCAAGGCGGGTTTTTCGTCTGTGCCCGAGACGGAGATTGACCGGCTCGAAAATGCCGGGCTCGAATTCGGCTGGCGCGGCAAAAAATGGCGCGAACCGATTCAAATTGCCGGCGATCCGGGATTGACCAAATCGCTCGAACGATTGCGCGGGAAAATTTCGCCGCCATTTGAAAATTTCGCCGCGCAACTGGCATTGCACAATCACCGGCCAGCCGGCCCGCAATTGGCCAACGCCCTCCGCGGGTTGTGGAACGAACTTCGCGTGGAAGAAACACTTGCAAAGTGGAACCTGCCCGAACTGGAAGGTTCGTCACCGGTCACCCGTCACCCGTCATTTCATTCGACCGTCTGGGAGCAAATGAACGGCTGGCTTGACAACGTTGCCCTCGCCTTTTCTGACGAATCACTGTCATTGCGGGACTGGTTGCCGATTCTGGAGGCGGGGTTGACCAACCTGACCGTGGGGGTGATTCCGCCCGCGCTCGACCACGTACTGGTCGGCGCCGTGGACCGCGCGCGCAATCCGGATTTGAAACTCGCGTTTGTGCTGGGCGCGAATGAGGGGATTTTTCCCGAGGTACCAGCCGCGCCGCCGATCCTGACCCATGCTGACCGGGATGAGCTGGAACAATACAATGCCGTACTGGGTTCGAATTTGCGCGACCAGCTGGCGCGCGAACGATACCTCGGCTACATCGCCTGCACCCGTGCCGGTAAAAAACTTTATGTGACTTTTTCGCGCCACGATGTGGATGGCAGAACATTGAACCCGTCGTCGCTCGTCGCGCATTTACAGGCACTGTTTCCTGAGTTGGAAGTCCAGAAATTTCACGTCGCCGCCGATTGGCGCGAAGCGGAGCACGCGAACGAACTGGTTACGCCACTCGTCGAGATTTGTAGCAGCGGACGTCAGTCCGCTCAGTCTTTTCCGGTTGAAAAACAGAGCCGACTCACGTCGGCTGCCACAGGAAATTGGGCCGAACTGCTTGAGCTGCCCGCGCTCAAATCACTCGCCGGGAGTTTGCGTCGAATGCGCGAGCCCGACCCGGCTGAAAATCTTTCGCCCGGGTTGGCAGCGGCGGTTTACAGCCCGACCCTGCAAACCTCGGTGAGCCGGCTGGAGGAGTTCGCCCAGTGCCCGTTCCGATTCTTCGTCCATTCCGGCCTGCGCGCCGAGGAACGAAAGGTTTTTAAATTGGATGCGCGCGAGCGCGGCAGCTTTCAGCATGAAGTCCTCAAGATGTTTCACGAACGATTGAGTGCCGAAGGCAAGCGCTGGCGCGACCTCACACCGGCGGAAGCGCGCCAATGTGTCGGCAGAATCGCTGCCGAACTCGCCCCCGACTATCGCGACGGCCTGTTGCGCGCGGACGACCAGGGCCGGTTCACCGCGCGCGTGCTGGCGGAGTCGTTGCAGGATTTCGTCGAAACCCTGGTGACCTGGATGCGCGGGCAATACGAATTTGATCCGGTGGTAGCCGAGTTGGAATTCGGATTTGGGACGAACGGCGCACCGGCCTGGGAAATTGATTTGGGTAGCGGCCGTAAACTGGCGTTACGCGGAAGGATTGATCGGATTGATTTGTGGCGTGAAACCACAGACCGCGCGTGGTGCGTAGTGATGGATTACAAATCCGGCCGGCAGAAACTCGACAGAATTCTGGTTGAACATGGCGTGCAATTACAGTTGCTCGGTTATTTGGCAGCGCTGCGGTGCTGGCCCAATCCGCGCGCACTGCTCGGCGTGAAGCATTTGGTACCCGCCGGAGTTTTCTACGTGAACCTGCGTGGTAAATACGATGGCAGCCCCATGCGCACCGAGGTGCTGGCCGACGCTGACGAATCCCGACGTCTGGCGTATCGTCACACCGGACGTTTCAGCGTGGATGCACTGCCCGGACTCGACCGCCGTTCCGGCGCCAAAGCCGGCGACCAGTTCAATTACCGTCGGAACAACGACGGCTCGTTGCATAAAGGATCCACCGAAGTCCTGCCGCGCGCAGAATTTGAAGCGTTGCTGGACCGGGTGGAAACGCAGTTGACGGAAACGGGCCGCGCAATTTTTGCCGGCGAAGCCAGCGTTGACCCGTATCGCGCGGGCAGTGAAACGCCGTGCGGGTTTTGCGATTACCGGGCTGTCTGCCGGATTGATCCGTGGACGCACCATTACCGCGTGCTGCGCGCATCGCCAAAGGTAGCGGAGGCATGACGCTGCGCGGCAAATCCGATCCGGACTGGCCGGCGCTCGTAAAAGAATGGAAGGCGACGCAGGAATGCTTGCGCCAACGCATCGTTATCGCGCCGCTTGAACCATGGCCGCGATTTGTCGCCGGGGCGGATTGCGCGTTTTCCGCCGACAAACAGACCATCTTCGCCGCCGCCGTGGTTTATGACTGCGCCACGCGGCGCGTTATCGAGGTGGCACACGCCACGCGATCGGCGGAATTTCCCTATGTGCCCGGTTTCCTGAGTTTCCGTGAAGGTCCGGCCATCAAACAGGCGATTGGCGCGCTGAACCATGAGTTTAGCGCGATTCTTTTCGATGGCCAGGGTTTCGCGCACCCGCGCCGGTGCGGCATCGCATCGCACCTGGCGATTGAACTGAACCAACCCGGCATCGGGGTCGGCAAAAGCCGGCTGATCGGGACATTTGGGAAACTGGCGCCGAACGCCGGGGCCCAGACGCCACTCATGGATGGCGGCGAACAGATCGGCGTTGGGTTGCGGACGCAAAAGGGAATCCGTCCGGTGTTCGTGAGCATCGGTCATCGCGTGGATTTGTCGTCGGCCATCAGATTGGTTCTGGCCTGCTGCACGCGCTATCGAATTCCCGAACCGACACGCCAGGCGGACATTGAAGTCGCGAAATTGAAACGCGTCAGTGATACTCCTGCAACGTCTTCACACCGTAACCGGATTTCTTGAGGGCGGCGATGCCGCGGGCGGCAGCTTTGGCGCCGCTGAGCGTCGTCATGATGGGGGTACCGGTGTAGATGGCCGTCGTGCGGATTTTCACTTCGTCCTCGCGTGGTGCCGCCCCGCTGGGCGTGTTGATGACGAGCTGGATTTCCTTGTTCTTGAGCAAATCAATCACATTGGGCCGGCCTTCGAGCAATTTCATCACCCGTTGAACCTTCAGGCCGGCCTTTTCCAGCACCATCGCCGTACCGCTCGTGGCTACGAACTCAAAGCCCAGGTCGGCAAATTCTTTGGCCACCGCGGCAACATATTTTTTGTGCGCGTCGCTCACGCTGACGAAGACCTTGCCGCTTAACGGCAGCGGCGAACCTGCGGCCATCTGCGATTTGGCATACGCGATGCCGCGGTCGGCGTCCAGCCCCATGACCTCGCCGGTGGAGCGCATTTCCGGCGAGAGCAAGATGTCCTGTCCTTGAAAACGGTTGAACGGGAAGACGGATTCCTTGACTGCCCAGTAGGCCGGCGAAATTTCCTTCGTGAGTCCCAAGGCTTTCAGGTTCTTGCCGGCCATGATCTTGGCGGCCAGCTTGGCGAGTGGCACGCCGATGGCCTTGCTTACGAACGGCACGGTGCGCGACGCGCGCGGATTCACCTCCAGCACGAACACCTTCTCCTCCTTCACCGCGTATTGCACATTCATCAGGCCGACCACCTTCAATTCGCGCGCCATCGCGTGCGTGTATTTGCGGATGGTTTCGATGACTTTTTTGGAAAGCGTGTGCGGCGGTAACACCATCGCGGCGTCCCCGGAATGGACGCCGGCAAACTCGATGTGTTCAAGAATACCGCCGATAACAATGGTTCCCTCTTCGGCTTTTTTGAAGTGGCCGACGTCGGCAATGCAATCCACATCCACCTCGGTCGCGTCCTCCAAAAATTTGTCCACGAGCACCGGCCGCTCCGGCGAAGCTTCGACAGCAAAACGCATGTAATGCTGCAATTCGGCGTCGGAATAGACGATTTGCATGGCGCGTCCGCCGAGCACAAAGGACGGGCGGACCAGGACCGGATAGCCGAGTTTCTTGGAGGCGGCGAGCGCTTCCTCGACATTCGTCGCCAGGCCGTTGGGCGGCTGGGGGATTTTCAGCTTGTCAAGCATCGCGGCGAAGAGCTTGCGGTCTTCGGCAATTTCAATGCTTTGCGGCGAGGTGCCGATGATATTGACGCCATTTTTCTGGAGGCCGAGCGCGAGGTTGAGCGGCGTCTGGCCGCCGAATTGCGCGATGGCGCCCCAGCATTGTTCGCGTTCGTAAATGTGCAGCACGTCCTCGAGGGTGAGCGGCTCGAAGAACAGTTTGTCGCTCGTGTCGTAATCGGTCGAAACCGTTTCCGGGTTCGAGTTGACCATGATGGTTTCGAACCCGTCCTCCTTAAGCGCGAACGCGGCGTGGACGCAGCAATAATCGAATTCGATGCCCTGCCCGATGCGGTTCGGGCCACCTCCGAGGATCATCACCTTTTGTTTCGAGGTTACTTTGACCTCGTCGTCGCCACGGTCGTAAGTCGAATAATAATACGGGGTGTAGGCCTCAAACTCGGCGGCGCAGGTGTCCACCAGCCGGTAGCTGGGAACGAGTTTTAATTTTTTCCGCAGGGCGCGGATTTTATCTTCAGTCTGGCCGGTCAAATGGGCGATTTGCCGGTCGGAAAATCCCAACCCTTTTGCTTTGGTCAACAATTCAGAATTTAGCGGCGACATCGGCGCGAACAGTAAGCCGCAAAAATTTAGGCCTGTCCAGCGGGGAGTGGCCAAATCCACTTGCTGCGGGGCACGCTTTGCGTTACGAAGGCGTGATGAAACGAACCGGGTGGGTGTTGCTATGGGTAACCTTGTTTGCCCCGCGTTTTGTTTTTGCCCAGATCGACCCGGTCAAGCGCGACCTGATTCAAATTGGCTACAACCAGTCGCTCGAAGGCCACGCGCCGTTTGCCGGTTATGCCTTTTATTATCACAACCAGCCGGATTTCCTGCGCACCAACCTCACCTTGCGGTTGGCCCTCGCGCCCGTGTATCTGGATTCCGAACTCGGTTTTGTCAACGGCCTTGGTCCCAACACCGATTTTGCTCTCGGGCTGGCGGGTGGCGGGTTTGCCGACAGCTATTATGAAATCCGCGGCGGCAAGTATTATCCGGGAGAATCCTTTGACGGCCACAGTGCGGAAGTCTCGGCCAGCATTTACCACCTGTTCAATCCCGCCAGCGAGATTCCGTTGAATTTTGTTTTGCGCGGCATCGCGCATTACGCGGCTTATGCCGGCAACGAGAACACCGCGCCGAATTTTGAGGTGCCCGATCACGATACGACCTTCAGTGTCCGCACCGGTTTGCGCTGGGGCGGCGTCGAGCCGACGCTGTTCCCGCCGTTGGCGATGGAAATGTCCGTCTGGTACGACGGCCAGTTTCGGGCGGATCCTCAGGCGTACGGTTTTGCCGACGACCGCGAGATCAAGTCGCAATCGCATTTGTTTTGGGGCGAGGCAGCCTTGGCTTACACGTTGCCGAAGAGCCAGCAGAACTTTTACGTGCGGCTGACCGTCGGCACCAGCGTGGATGCGGATCGCTTCAGCGCCTACCGGCTGGGCGGATTTCTGCCTCTGATCTCGGAATTTCCGCTGTCGTTGCCCGGCTATTATTTCCAGGAAATCAGCGCGCGGCAATTCGCGCTGGTCAACGCGAACTATTTGTTGCCGCTGGACCCCAATAAACGCTGGGACCTGGACCTGAACGCGTCCAGCGCCTGGGTGGATTACCTGCCCGGTGAACAACAACCCGGCCACCGGCTCAGCGGCGTGGGCGGCGGCATTCTGTTTCATTCGCCGTCCGACCGGTTGAAAATCATGGCCACCTACGCCTACGGCTTTGACGCCATCCGTTCCCACGGCCGCGGGGCCAACAGCGTCGGCATTCTGATTCAAATGGACCTGGGCCATGCCCCCAGCCGGACGTTTAAGGCGCCCCAACAGCAGCATTGGCGCGGCTGGCAATGGTTGTTCGGCAGTTAAAATCACCTTGCCCGAAGCAGCTCCGGCCTGCTTGATTGTTCGTCCGGATGCGGATATGCAGTCAATGAACGGAAAAAACTTCTCGCCAGGAAAGCCGGCACCCCCAATTCCCCGACACCGCCTGTGGCGGTTTCGATTTTGCGCGGCAATTCTAATTCCGTTGGTGGCGATTGGCGGGCTGGACCTCGGTTTGCGTTTGTTCGGTTATGGTTATCCGACAAGTTTTTTCCTTCGACAGGAAATCGGCGGACAGGCTTATTACGTTCCCAACGACGAATTTGGCTATAGATTTTTTCCCCGCTCACTGGCCCGCACACCGGCGGCCCAGCGCATGGCGGTAAAAAAATCCCCGGACACGTACCGTATTTTTGTATTCGGTGAATCGGCGGCGATGGGCGATCCGGATCCAAGTTTTGGCGCCTGGCGTTATCTGCACGTGCTGCTCCACGAACGTTTTCCCGGAACGAAATTTGAAGTGATTTGCGTGGCGATGACGGCCATTGATTCGGACGTGATTGTGCCCATGGCGCGCGAATGCGCCCGGCGTGACGGTGATTTGTGGATTGTTTACATGGGCAACAACGAAATGGTCGGGCCTTTCGGCGGAGGCACCGTTTTCGGTTCACGCGCGCCGGGAGTGGGTTTGGTCCGGGCGGATCTCGCGATAAAGACAACCCGGATCGGGCAGTTGTTGGACAGTCTGATCCAGCAAGTGGAGAAACGTCCGTCGGTTCCGAAAACATGGCAAGGGCTGGACATGTTCAAAAGTCACCAGCTTCGGTATAATGATCCGAACCGGTTGCGTGCTTACGAAAATTTCGAAGAGAATCTGGAAGATATTTTGCGCGCCGGCCGTAATGCCCGAGTGCCGATTATTTTGAGCACGGTCGGCTGCAATTTGAAGGATTGCGCCCCATTTGCCTCGCTCCCGGCGGTGCAGATGAGTGAACTTCAAAAAGCGAGTTGGAATAAAATGTATCAGGAGGGAATCGCTCTTGAATCGTCAAATAAATTTGCGGAAGCGTTGGAAAAATATACCGAGGCAAACGCCCTGGACCACGACTACGCTGAATTGCATTTTCGCGCCGGACGCTGCCAGCTGGCGTTGAAGAATGACAGTCAGGCCCTGGGCGAATTTGAGCTGGCGCGGGATTATGACACGCTCGCTTTCCGGGCGGATACCCGTATCAATCAAATCATAAAAGACGCGGCGAATGCCCATACCGGCCAGAGCGTTCATTTTTTGGATGCTGCCGGATTGTTTGCACGGAATTCTCCGGAGCAAATTCCCGGCAACGAACTGTTTTATGAACATGTGCATTTGAACTTTGCAGGCAACTATTTGTTGGGCCGCGCCTTTGCCGAACAAACCGCCAAACTGCTTCCGAAATCCATCGTCGCGCGCGGCCAGGGCCAATGGGCGTCCGAGGAATTTTGTGAGCGCCGGCTGGCAGTTTCGTCGTGGGACCGGCTCCGGGTCTGGCAGCAAATTTTAAGCCGCCTCTCCGGGCCACCCTATACCGGACAGTTGACCCATGTTGCCGGTGTCAAACTGTGCAACGAGAATATCAGCGAGTTGAAATCCGGGGTGGATTCCGAATCTCCGGAGAAAACGCGGCAACTCTACGAACAAGCGCTGGAATGGGCTCCTGCAGATGGCTTCTTGCATTTCAATTTTGCCCAATATTTGGGGGCGAAGGGGGCCATGGCCGAGGCTACGCAAGAAGCCAAACGCGTTTGTGAATTGCTGCCACAGGTGCCCGGCGAGTTTTCCGACGTCGGTAATTTGTTGATTCTTCAGGCCAAAATGGACGAAGCCGCGGAATATTTTTCGCGCGCGCTGGCCCTCCGGGGCGATTTTGCGCCGGCGCTGAACGGACTCGGGCAGATCCTGGAAAACCAGCGGAAAATAAATGAGGCACTCGCCTGTTACCGACGGGCACTTCGGTCGAATCCCGACGACGCGGGAGCGTGCCTCAACCTGGGATTTCTGGAACAGAACCGGGGAAATCTGAAACAAGCCGCAGTCTATTATCAGCGGGCTGCCGATCTTCAGCCGCAAGGCCCGGCAGACTATTTTAATCAGGCGGTCGCGGCAGCCGCGCTGGGCCAGGTTGCCGGCGCGATTCAATCATTTGGTGCGGCCGTCGCACTCGAGCCGGAATTCTGGCAGGCCCACTATCTGCTCGGCCTTGAACTGGCGGCCGAGGGGAAAATTGGCGACGCCGAGCAGCAGTTTTGGGACGCGATCGTTTATCGTCCGGATTTTGCCAAATCACATTTGAATCTGGGCATCTTGCTGATGAAGCAGCAAAGGCTGGACCCGGCGCTCACCCAGTTCCAAATTACCTTGCAGCTTGATCCGTCAAACCGACTGGCAAAGCGACTCTCAGGAGAAATTCAGGCGTCAAAAAATCACAATCCGCCGGTTGCGCAATAAAGTTAATGGTCGCCGGGGCTTGAGATTTCGTTGAACCGGATCCGGTGTCATTCGGTGCCGGTGGGGAGGGAAAGGCTTGACTTTGCCCTTGTGCCATTGACAATGCGTAGTGGTCAGGCCGCGAAAATTCTGCGGCTGGAGTCTTGTCTTGCGCATATGGTGGAATTGGCAGACACGCTACTTTGAGGTGGTAGTGGGGCAACCCGTGCAGGTTCAAGTCCTGCTATGCGCACCAGTTTTTTCTTTTAATCCCAAAATTTCCGCTCGCAGTTGTTGCGCGAGTTCCTTGCGGTCGTTGCTGCGTCCCGGAAACTGTCCGAAATGGACGGTTGCCCGAACATCACGTTTGCTCAACAAATTCAGCATATGCGGGAAAAAGGTATGGTCGCCCCAGTAACAAACCTCCTCGCCGGCGTCCCCGTCGTCAATTTCGTAGTGAATCCAGCCGATGGCCAGCGGCCACGCCGGGCTGGTGGCCGGTTCCAGCAGGGAGGATTTGAACGGCAGGACCGTCTGCCCGTTCGAACTGGTTCCTTCCGGAAACAAAATCACCAGCGCGCCTTGCCGCAAGGCGGTGGTGATTTCGTCGTTTACCTGGCCGACTTGAAATCGCCGCGCGCGATCAACGAATACGGTCCCGCCTAGGACGGCAAACTGGCCGAAAACCGGCCAATATTTGACGTCGTGCTTGGAGACGAACACGGCCGGCGTGAGGGACGAGAGCACCAGAATGTCGAGATAGCTCAAATGATTGCTGATGAGCAATCCGTGCGCGGGAATCGGACCGGTTGCCTGTGTTCTAATCTGAAAGAAACGCAAGGTGCGTTCCGAGGCGCGATGCAGCCACGCGGCGCGCGCGGCCCGTCTGGCCTCCGACCGGTGGAAAGCGCAGTGGAACACATAATCCAGCAGGGAAATCAGAATTGCGCCGGCCAGCCGGCCCAGCCGCGCGATGACGCGGAGCGGATGGCGGCGCAATCCCTTCACGCGCGGATTTCAAACACAATAGCGGCGTCGGTCAACTGAGAAAACGTTTGCCGTCCCGAATTTTTTGCTCTGACCAGCTTATTTTTGACGCCGGGCGGCAACGAACTTTTCCGCGTATTTGCCGAGCAAGTCTGCTTCCAGGTTCACCGCGTCACCGACCTTGCGTTCGCGCAACGCCGTGATTTCGTAGGTGTGCGGAATGATCCAGATGCGGAAACTTTTTTTCTGAACGG